>JAVVTM010000096.1:0-5740 GCA_036653655.1 Clostridia bacterium
GAAGACCCAGACGTTATTGTAGTTGGCGAAATGAGAGATTTGGAAACTATGCGCACCGCTTTAACCGCAGCCGAAACAGGGCACTTGGTGTTTTCTACATTGCATACTATGGGCGCTGATAACTCGTTGGATAGGATTATCGATTCCTTCCCCGGCGATGAAAAGGAACAAATTAGAGTTCAACTTTCAATGGTTTTGTTGGGCGTTATTTCTCAACAGTTAGTGCCACGAAGCGACCAACCCGGCCGTGTTTTAACCACAGAAGTTTTGACTGCAACCTCTAATGTAAAATCTTTAATTAGGCGTGGCGCAACGCATATGTTGCGTAACACAATGCAAACTTCTAAAAACTATGGCATGAACACAATGGACGCCGATTTGGAGGAGTTGTGCGCAAGAGGTTTGGTTTCTAAGGAAATTGTTACAATTTATTCTTCTCAATTAATCAACAAATAACAATATAGCGATATAATTAACAGTTATATTAAAAATAATAATATAAACAATAGTTATATTAAAAATTTATATAGGATAATATAAGTAACAATATATAAGGTAATAATATCAATATATATAAGTAACAATATAAATAAGTAACAATATAAATAAGTAACAATATATATTAGAGTTTACAAAACATATAACAATACATATTACAATTTACTATATATAATAATACATATTAGAATATAAGTAATAATATAAGTATCAATATACAAAATTTACCAACCAAATGGACAAATTATGAAAAAACTTTTATTACACAGTTGTTGCGCGCCATGTAGTTCTAGCGTGCTAGAAAAATTAACTAAAGATTATGAGGTTGTAGTGTTTTACTATAACCCCAATATTTTTCCTCCCGAAGAATATTACATTAGACAAACGGAGGAAATTAACTTTTGCGCACAAGTTTATGGCGATAAAGTTAAAGTAATAGAGGGCGATTATTTCCCTCAAGATTTTTACAACATTGCAATTGGGCTTGAAGATGCGCCAGAGGGCGGCGAACGGTGCGCAAAGTGTTTTGCCTTGCGCCTTGATGCCACAGCAAAGCTTGCAAAGGAGTTGGGTTGCGATTTGTTTACCACCACTCTTAGCGTTAGCCCACACAAAAACGCCAAGCTCCTTAACCAAATTGGCGCTACTATCGCACAAAAATACGGCGTGGACTACTTGGTTAGTGATTTTAAAAAACAAGACGGCTACAAGCGTAGCATTCAACTTTCTAAACAATATTCCCTTTATCGCCAAAGCTATTGCGGTTGCCAATTTTCTCAAAAAAAATAAATTTTAAAATATTTTCAAATAATTCAAATATTATTCAATTCTCGTTGGTTTATATACCATAACGAGGAGGTAATGACCATGAAAAAGAAAAAGATTTTAGTAGCAAGTTTAGCAATCGCTTTAGTAGTTGCATTTAGTTTTACATTGATAGGGTGCTTTAAGAAGCCAGCGGCAAAAGTTCCAGTAACTAAAATGCCTGCAAATTCCGTATTAAAAAGTTCTGAAGAGGTAATGGGATTTTCAGCAGTAACAAGTGTTGGAATGATGAGTGAGATGAAAGGCGTTAGCGCTAATGCTGGTGGCGAATTAAATTTTGCTGATGCAGCAGCTCCTGCTCCCGTAGATCCTTCAAAACCAGATTTAGAAATCGTTAACAAATATATGAACATTTTTGATAGTTTGTTAAGCGACGCTCCAATCAAAACTGAAGAAACTACTTCTGACAGAACTGAATATACTAAAATGGTAAAATATACCATTAAAGATATTGACGGCACTTCAAAAACATTTACTATCTATTACAACCAATCTTTAGATACTACTCCTATCGTTCCTGAAGAAGAGGAAGAAGGCGAAGTTTCAACAGAAATCGTAACAACAGAAGTTTTCAAAATTGATGGTATTATGGTTCAAGGCGTAAAAGAGTTTAAAATTACTGGTTCTCTTGTAAACGAAACTGAAAAAGAGGGCGAAGAATTAGAAACTAGTTCAGAATTAGAATTAACAACTAAAACTGATGACGCTAACTATGTAACAATCAAACAAGAAATCGAAAAAGAAACCGAAGCTGGCGTTACAGAAGAAGAAGTTGAGTATGTTTACACAGTTGTAACTAATGGCAAAATCGTTCACGAAAGCGTTATCGAAATGGAATACGAAGATGCAACAGCTGAAAATAAAGAAACTGAAATTAAAATGCATTACACAGATAACGGCGTAGTTAAAAGCTATAAGTTCCAAAAAGAAACTACCGCTACTGGTTCTGAAATTGAAGTTGTTTATCTTGAAGGCGAAAAAACTGGAAGCTTCAAAGTAGTTATTACTAAAGACGCTAACGGCAAAGATGTTTATCAATACAAAATAGGCACAGAACAAATTACTATGGATAAACACGATTTAGATGACTAATAACAATCAATAACAGTTTTCATAACAAAATAAAAGATAGGCTAGGTTAACTAGCCTTTCTTTTTTTGCTGTTAATTGGGGAGAAATGGCGGGTAAAGCATTTTGCCTTAAACGGAAGATAACAAAGCATTGCATTAATTGGCGGAGAAAATATTATAAGGATATCAAAAATTATTCTACAAAAAGTTTTAAAAAATATTAAAAAAATATCATAAAAAAGTTTTAAAAAAATATCAAAACAATATCAAAACAATATCATAAAAAAGCTTAAAAAAAATATCAAAAATTATTCTACAAAATATTTCCAAAATTATTAATAGGGCAGTCAATCTTTTACTCTCTTTTGCCGTTTTTAAGAATAAAAAGGGCGTAATTGTTCATACCTTATAAAGAGGTGAATATGTGGCATAGCAAAATTGTTTTTGAAAAAGCTTTATGGCAGGAAAAGTACATTATTGACGCTCTAAAAAAAATTGATGGTTTGCAACTGGAAATTAACAAAACTAAATTTGTTTCTATTTTGCTTGAAGCTAAAGAAAACGACGCAGATGTTAAACGCAAAGTTTTAAAAGTTTTGGAAAACATTTTGATTGTGCAAAAAAAATTTGATTTTTTACTTGCTGGCATCGAAGTTAAAAAAATTACTCCAAGCTTAAATTTGTTGCTTTCGCTACTGCTTAATTATGACATCGAATATGAAAAAAGCATTATTAACGGCGTTTTGATAAAACAAAAAGAATTTTGTCTGGACGGCATTTTTAACTTTAAAATGCAAAAATTGGTTAAAGAGTGGCAAGAAATGGTTTACATTACAAAATTGCTACTTTCCGAGGAAAGCACCGAGCAAGATTTGTGCGAGTTTATCGCTTTTATCATTGAGGCAAGACCAAAAAAGGAAGATGTCTTAGTGCTTAGTAAAAAGGAAAACACCTTTACGCTAACAAATATTTTTAAAGGCGCTGAGTGTGAAATCGCTTGTCTGTACGAAAATAATGAATTTAATATTGTCAACAGCATTATCGAAAACTATCCAAAAAAAGTGCTTGTAGAGGGCAAAATATTAAGTGAAGATATTTTACAACTTGTAAGCAAAATTGTTTGTTTTAAAATTTTGTAACTAAAAGGTTGACAACACTTTAGTTGCATTGTATAATATAATAACAATTAAATTTGCAGTTGGACACGTAGTTTTTTTTGAGTTTTTAGAGAGTAGTTGGTTGATGCAAAACTATAACAATTTTAAACTATACCACCAAGATTAATGCACGCTTCACTTGGCGAACAAGTAAATTAAGGTTGCTTTGCAACAAAATAAGGTGGAACCACGGTAATATCGTCCTTAACATTAATTTGTTAAGGATTTTTTTTTAGGAGGTTGATATGATTATAACATTAAAGGACAACGTACAAAAGGAATTTGCTGAGGGCGTTTCTGTGTACGAAGTGGCAAAAAGCATTTCAGAAGGCTTAGCAAAAAGCGCAATTTGTGGCAAGTTAAATGGCGAATTGGTTGATTTGACAACCACTATTGACAAAGATAGCGCATTAGAAATTTTAACCTTTAATGATGATGAAGGCAAGCTAGTTTATAGGCACACAACGGCGCACATTTTGGCGCAAGCGGTTAAAAACATTTTCCCTACTTGCAAGCTTACCATTGGCCCTGCTATTGGCAATGGCTTTTATTACGATTTTGATTTTAAAACCCCTATAACCGCCGATGAATTAGAAGTGATTGAAGCGGAAATGAAAAAAATTATCAAGGCTAATTTTAAATTGGAACGCTTTGTTTTGTCAAGAGAAGAAGCAATCAAACTAATGAAACAATATGATGAAACCTACAAGCTAGAGCTTATTGAGGGCTTGCCAGAAGATTCTATCATTTCCTTTTACAAACAAGGCGATTATGTTGATATGTGCAGAGGTCCACACTTGTACAGCACAGGTATGGTTAAAGCTTTCAAGCTTACTAGTCTTACGGGCGCATATTGGAGAGGTAGCGAAAACAACAAAATGCTTTCTCGTATTTATGGCACAGCGTTTGACAAGAAAAGCGATTTAAACGAATACCTAGAAAAAGTTGAAGAAGCTAAAAAAAGAGATCACAACAAAATTGGTAGAGAATTGGGCTTTTTTATGACTGATGAAAATATTGGTCAAGGTTTGCCATTACTTATGCCTAAAGGCGCAAAAACCGTGCAATTGTTGCAACGATTTGTTGAAGATGAGGAGGAAAGAAGGGGCTATATGCTAACCAAAACTCCCCTTATGGCAAAATCTGATTTGTACAAAATTTCTGGGCACTGGGACCATTACAAAGACGGTATGTTTATTATTGGCGATGAAACCAAAGATGAAGAAGTTTTTGCTTTGCGCCCAATGACTTGTCCTTTCCAATACACAATTTACAACAACGGCATCAAGAGTTATCGAGATTTGCCTTGCAGATATGGCGAAACTTCAACGCTTTTCCGTAACGAGGCAAGTGGCGAAATGCACGGGCTAATTAGGGTGCGCCAATTTACCATTAGCGAGGGGCATATTGTTTGCGCGCCTAATCAACTTGAGGAAGAATTTAAAGGTTGCATAGATTTAATTTATTTTATGCTTGACGCTATTGGCTTGCGTGAAGATGTTACTTTTAGGTTTAGCAAGTGGGATAAAAACGATAAGGCTAAATATATTGATGATGAAGAAGCTTGGGCAAAAGCCGAAAGCACTATGAAAGTAATACTAGATCACTTAGGCTTAAAATACACCGAGGCAATTGGCGAAGCAGCGTTTTATGGACCAAAACTTGATGTTCAAACAAAAAATGTTTACGGCAAGGAAGATACTATTATTACCGTGCAAGTTGATATGTTTTTGGCGGAAAATTTTGATATGACATTCATTAATGAAAATGGCGAAAAACAACGCCCTTACATTATTCACCGCACATCTATGGGCTGTTACGAAAGAACATTAGCGTTACTTATTGAAAAGTACGCTGGCGCAATGCCATTGTTTATCGCTCCAGTTCAAGTTAAAATTATTTCTTTAACCGAAAGACAAATTGATTTAACAAAGCAAATTAAGCAAGAATTAATGTCAAAGGGCATTAGGTGCGAACTTGACAATCGTAACGAAACTGTTGGCTACAAAATCCGAAGCGCACAACTTGACAAAGTGCCTTATATGGTTATTTTGGGCGATAAGGAAGCAGAAATGAATGTTGTTTCTGTACGAAACCGTAAAGATGGCAGTTTGGGCACAATGAACTTGAATGATTTGATTGCTAAAATTGAAGAAGAAGTTAATATTCCTGAGCTTGCTTTTGATGATA
>JAVVTM010000097.1:0-5703 GCA_036653655.1 Clostridia bacterium
CACCTGCTTTGTCGCGGGTTTTAATCTACTCACTATCTATTAGGCTTTTTTATGCCATTTTAATTTTGATTTTATGATTATTAAAAAAACTGCGTTTTAGCGCAGTTTTATTTTTTTAATCATTTTTAGTTTTTATAATTATTTATTGTAGTTTTACTATTATTTATTTTCTGTTTTGTTTTCCAAAATTAGGTTGTCAATATGAGGTTCAACAACTTTAAAGTTGTTAATATAATATCTTTTGTGATTGTTTTCAAAATAAATAACAAGTGGTAAAATTTGGAATATTACAATATGAATTGCAAAACCAATAACAAAACCAATGCCAAACGAAAACAACCCAAATGCGCTAATAAATGACAACGAAATAACATAATAAATAAAATAATGCATCAAGTTGTGCTTAAAATCTCGTTTAAGCAATTTTCTGTTTTCTTTTAAAGCTTGCACGACTGTCATATTTTCGCAGATTATAAGCGGTATCCAATTAGAAAACAACGCTTTTTGTATCGAAAAAATTAGTACAATAGCTAAATAAATAAATGGCAAGCAAAAATAAGATAGCCAACCGTACAACGCATAAACCAAAATTGTTACACTAATTGCCATAATTGCCATAAAACACAACATAAAAAGCATATAAAACAAGGCGAAAATTGCCGAGCGTTTGATATTTGCAAGCATATTACTGGCAAAACCATAGTTGCTTTTTGATGTCATATAGTTATAAATAATATCCGAATTTGTTATAAAAGACAGTGATAAAACAAAAACGCACAAAAAAAGTAGCACAACCAAAACGGCTATCGCTATGGCAAATTTTGCGCCGTATTTATCAAAAATGTTGTCTAGTTCCTGCCAATTGCTTTTTATTGTTGCAAAACTTGTTTCTTGCAACTCTAAATCGCCCGAAAAGAAGGAAACAAAACCATCTTTAATGCTTGTAAACATCTTTAATTCGCCAATTTCGTGCATAGGCTTGTTTATTGTAGGGTAAATAATACTAAACCCTAACGCTGTAAAAAGCAATAAAATAATTAGCATAAAAATAATAATTTTATATACAAGCGAAAACTTTGAGCTTAATATGCCTATTGAATTTTTAAGAACCATAATTATTCACCTCTACCCCAAATTGACTGTCGTTTTTCATCTTCACGCTCGATGCCTTCAATACTGTAATAACTAACAAAAGCAAGAACGGTAAAATATATAATCATAAAAGCAAAAACAACCAAATTAATTAGCATAGCAACCCACAACGGGATAAAAATTTCGGCAAAGAAAACAATAATACAAGGGATAATTGGCATAATACAAGCAAAAAGAACCTTGCCAAAATTGTTTCTTCCCTCAATCATTGCTTTTGCTAAAGATTTAAAAGTTGAAAGCCCTGTAGTACACATAATTGGCACCCACAAAACAAGCGCAGGAATCAAGCACGAAACAACAACCGCTAGCATTAAAATAATAACCATTGTAAAGATTAAAGCGACAGCGGGTGAAAAAATTTTTAACCATAAAGTTGCAAACGCTGCGATAATAATCGCATTAATTTCTAAAATAAGAAAAAACAATATAAATAGCCTAAACGCTATTAAAATATTTTCATTAATTTTGGCGATAATATGCCTAGTAGTAAATTCGCCAAAGCGCAAATCTCTGTCAACAATGCCAAAAACAGCGCTGATACTTGCCAAAAAAACCAAATAACATAGCGCATAAAGCAAAATTTTAAAGCTAAAATGCATCTGCGAAACACTGCCCAAAATTGCCCAAAAGCCTTTATCTGCCATACTTTCAAAGTTCCATAAAAACGAAAAAATATCTGTAGGATAATTAGAAATGCTTAGCAAAAGCGCTGGCACTATCACAAGTAACGCCAACAAAGAAAATCTTTTTTTAATGTAAGCAAATGTTAATTTTATATATTCCATACCTTTCCTTTATATTTTATTATACTACATTTTTGCAAAAATTCAATAAAAATTTTGATAGTTTAATAAATCAAGCGCAAAATTTACAACAAATTTTGGATTATATTGTAAAATAGCAACAGTTATCGCTAAATAAGTTGTTTTAATGATAAAACTTGCCTTAATCTAAAACATTTAAAATGTCAAGCGGACTATCTACAACAAATTTTGGGTTATATTGCATTAATTCTTGCACATCGCCAAAGCCGTAAGCGCATAGCATACAATCCATATTGGTTTTTTTAGCGCCAAGCAAATCGTACATTGTATCGCCAATCATCAAGCTTTCAGTAGCCTTTAGGTTGCATTTTTGCAAGCCATATTCTAAAACTTGTTCCTTTTCTGGGCGTAAAAGGTCATCTGCGCCAAAAATATCATCAAAATAATCAAAAATATTTAAAAATTTGATAACCATAATGGCAACGGATTCTTTTTTTGTAGTGCCCACAAAAAGCTTGTAGCCACGCTGTTTTAAAACTTTTAGCGTTTGCTCCATACCGTCATAAAGTTCATTAACGTAGCAACCTTTTGTGTGATAATACTCCCTAAAACAAGCGATTGCGTCGTCAAGCTGTTGCCCTTTAAAATGCATGCCAAAACTTGTAATAAGCGGTGGTCCAATGTAATTGTGGTATTCGCTTTTAGGAATATTAAGGTTAAATTTGGCAAACATTTGGTCGAGCGCTAAGGCAATCCCCTTGTAAGAATTGCTTAAAGTGCCATCTAAATCAAAAAATAAATTTTTGTATTTCATCAATTTAACGCCCCAATTTGCATTTGCAATTTGCCCAATTTTTCTTTATAACTAGCCAATTTTTCCTTTTCTTTATCAATCAATTGTTTTGGCGCTTTTGCAACAAACCCTGTGTTTGCAAGCATTTTTTCCGCTCTTTCAATTTCAGAATTTGTTAAGGCAATTTCGCCAGCTAAACGCTCCTTTTCCTTGTCAATATCAATTAAGTTGCCAAGTTCTATAAAAATATCGCCATAAGCGCACACCAAACTGCAAATATTTGTAGAAACATTTTCTTTATTTTCGATGTATTCAATTTCTACATTTGCCAATTTTGTAATATACACTTGTGATTTTTCGATAATTTTTTTATCAACTGTTGGCAAAAATTTTATTGCAACTTTTTTAGAAGGCGCAACATTCATTTCGGCGCGCATATTACGGATAACTTTGATAATTTCCATAATATTTTCAAATTCTTCGCTTTCCTTTTTAAAGGTAAATTTCTTTTCAACTTCTGGCCAATTAGAAACAACTATCGAACCTTTTGTGTTTGGTAATTCGTGCCAAATTTTTTCAGTAATAAAAGGAATAAACGGATGAAACAATTGTAAAGTTTGTTTAAGAACATACAATAAAACCGAAACTGTATTTTGTTTTTTGTCGTTATTATCGCCGTACAAAACTGGTTTAACCATCTCGATGTACCAATCGCAAAATTCACTCCACATAAAATCGTAAAGTTTACTGCCAGCCAAGCCCAATTCGTACTTGTTTAAATTTGCGGTAACATCTTTAATTAGGGCGCTTAATCTGCCCAAAATCCACTTGTCCGCAGGCGCTAATCTAAATGTGCCAAGCTCTTTTATTTTTATATTTTCGGCATTCATTAAAACAAACCTAGATGCGTTCCAAATTTTGTTCATAAAATTGCTTGCGTTTTCCGTTTTCTTTTCACTATATCTTGTATCTCCGCCGGGCGCAATGCCAATACAAAGCGAAAATCTCAAGCTATCAGCGCCATATTTATCAATAATTTCTAGTGGGTCAATGCCGTTACCTAAAGATTTTGACATTTTTCTGCCTTGTTCATCACGAACAATACCGTGAATTAAAACTTCAGGAAAAGGAATTTCGTTCATGTGTTCCAATCCGCTAAAAATCATACGGGCTACCCAAAAGAAAATAATATCGTACGCCGTAACAAGCAAACTTGTTGGATAAAAATATTTTAAATCTTCGGTTTTATCAGGGTAACCAAGGGTTGAAAACGGCCATAATGCAGAAGAAAACCAAGTGTCCAAAACATCTTCATCTTGATGAATATGCGTGCTTTTGCACTTGCTACACTCAGTTGGAGTGTCCATACTAACCATCATATTGCCACAATCTTCGCAGTAAAAAGCAGGTATACGGTGTCCCCACCAAAGTTGCCTAGAAATGCACCAATCTTTAATATTTTCCATCCAATTAAAGTAGGTTTTACTAAATCTATCGGGTATAAATTCGATTTTTTTATTTTTTACAACCTCAATGGCAGGCTTAGCTAAACCCTTCATTGCAACAAACCATTGCTTAGAAACAATTGGTTCTACTGCGCTACCACATCTGTAACATTGCCCAACATTGTGCGCATAATCCTCAATTTTATATAAATAGCCTTGAGTTTTTAAGTCCTCAACAATTTGTCTGCGACACTCATCACGGTCTAAACCGTTGTATTTGCCTGCAAATTCGTTCATTGTGCCATCATCATTCATAATTTTAATAACTGGCAAATTATGGCGCAAACCAATTTCAAAATCGTTAGGGTCGTGAGCAGGAGTAATTTTTACTGCGCCCGTACCAAAGCCAATTTCGCAATATTCATCAGCAATAAGTGGTATTTGCCTGTTAGCAAGAGGTAAAATTAGCATTTTGCCAACCTTTCCATCATATCTTGCATCTTTTGGGTTTACCGCAACGGCTGTATCGCCCAACAATGTTTCTGGACGAGTTGTAGCGATAATAATTTCGCCACTGCCATCTGCGTAAGGGTATTTAATATGCCACAAATGCGACGCCTTTTCTTCATATTCAACTTCTGCGTCGGACAAAGCGGTTTTGCAACTTGGACACCAATTTATAATCCTATCGCCCTTGTAAATAATGCCTTTATTGTACATATTTACAAAAACTTGTTTAACAGCCTTAGAGCATTTTTCATCCATAGTAAATGCCTCTCTAGACCAATCGCAAGATGAGCCAAGGTGCTTTAATTGTTCAATTATTCTGCCACCATATTGTTTTTTCCATTCCCACGCGCGCTCCAAAAAGCCATCTCTGCCAACATCAGCCTTGGTTAAACCCTCTTTTTTCATCTTTTCAACAATTTTAACTTCAGTTGCAATTGATGCGTGATCTGTGCCGGGCAACCACAATGCGCTGTAGCCTTGCATTCTTTTAAATCTAATGATTGTATCTTGAATTGTATTGTTTAAAGCATGCCCCATATGAAGTTGCCCAGTGATGTTTGGAGGAGGAATTACAATAGTAAAAGGCTCCTTTTTTTTGTCAACTTTGGCTTCAAATAGCTTTTTTTCGCACCAATAATCGTACAATTTTGTTTCAAAATCTTTTGGAGAATAATTTTTTTCCATCTTACACCTCTTATTAAATTAACAGTATCAATAAACTTCCAATTAATACAACTATTAATCCTGCAAATTTTATTGTAATGCTATAATCTTTTGTATTTTTTTGTATAGAATTTTTATTTTCGTTGACATTTTTGTTGTCATTGTCTATATTTACATTTTTATTATTATCATCTGTGGCGTTGACATTGTCTTTTGCGTTTTCGTTGATGTTTTCTGCGTTATTGACATTGTTTTTTGCGTTTTCGTTGATGTTTTCTGCGTTATTGACATTGTTTTTTGCGTTTTCGTTGATGTTTTCAGTGTGATTTGATTTGTTTGCGGTATCAATTTTATTTTCCGCTGTTTCATTTGTCGT
>JAVVTM010000098.1:0-5665 GCA_036653655.1 Clostridia bacterium
CCGAGCCAAATGGCTATTTGCACATTGGGCACGCTAAAAGCTTGTGTATAAACTTTGGTATTAAACAAAAATACCAAGGCAAATGCAACTTGCGTTTTGATGATACCAATCCGTCTAAAGAAGATGTTGAGTATGTTGAATCTATTAAAAAAGATATCAAATGGTTGGGCTTTAATTGGGATTTGGAGTTGTACGCATCTGATTATTTTGGCAGAATGTACGAGTGCGCTGTGGGCTTAATTAAAAAAGGCTTAGCATATGTGTGCGATTTTAGCGCAGAGCAAATTAAAGAAACACGCGGCACGCTAACCGAGCCGGGCGCAGAAAGCCCTTATCGCAACCGCAGTGTTGAGGAAAACTTGAAACTGTTTGAAGATATGAAAAACGGCGTTTTTGCTGATGGCGAAAAAGTTTTGCGCGCCAAAATTGATATGGCAAGCCCTAATATTAATATGCGCGACCCTATTATTTATAGAATACTCCGCGCCACTCATCATCGCACAGGCGACAAGTGGCTTATTTATCCAATGTACGATTTTGCGCACCCACTAGAAGATGCGTTTGAAGGCATTACTCACAGCATTTGCACATTGGAATTTGAGGACCACCGCCCACTTTACGATTGGGTTAAAATTAATTGCGGTTTTGTGCCGGGGCCAAGACAAATTGAGTTTGCAAGGCTAAATATTCAACGCACAATTATGAGCAAAAGATACTTAAAAAAATTGGTTGATGAAAAGTTTGTCGAAGGTTGGTCAGACCCTCGTATGCCAACGCTTAGCGGTATGAGAGAAAGGGGTTACCCTCCAGAAGCTATTAGAGAATTTTGCAACAGAATTGGCGTTGCAAAAGCAAATTCTGAAGTGGAAACTTCAATGTTGGAGTATTGTGTGCGAGAAAATCTTAACCAAAGCGCAACAAGAGTTATGGTTGTTAAAAACCCTATCAAATTGACAATAACAAATTTTGAAGGTACGGAATATGAAAATATTGAAAACAATCAAAATATTGAAAGCGCAGGCGTTCACAAACTAAGTTTTAGCAAAAATTTGCTAATTGACGCAGAAGATTTTGCAATTGTTCCTCCACCAAAATACAAGAGGCTTGTGCCTGATGGTTTGGTGCGTTTGAGGGGCGGATATATCATAAAGCACACGGGGCACACAGTTGATGATGAAGGCTACGTTACAGAGGTTTTTGCCGAACTTATTCCTAACAGCCGTAGCGGTCAAGAAAACGCAGGTATGAAAGTTAAAGGCGTTATTCATTGGGTAAACGCTGAGGATGCTGTGGAGTGCACGCTGAATGATTACGACTATTTGCTAACCGAGGGCAGTGGCGATTTTAGCTTAAGAATGAACAAGGATTCGCACAAAGTTATTAAAGCGTACGCCGAAAACTATCTTAAAGATGCCAAACCTTACGAAAGATTTCAATTTGTCCGCACAGGTTATTACAGCAAAAACAACAAAAGCGGTTTAAATTTTAACCAAATTGTTAGCCTAAAAGATTCGTACAAAGCTTAATAAAACAGCGTTATAAGCTGAAAACATCTTGTATTACAAACGGCATCATAAGCTAAAAGGCAACTTGTTTTATAAACAGAGTTATAAGCTAAAAGGCAACTTGTTTTACAAACGGCGTTATTGCAAAACGCAATAAAGTTGTGTGGTAAAAAAATAAAATGTAAATTACTTAAGATAAAAAGCCTATTTTTGGGCTTTTTATTTATTTTAACAATATTAACAAAATTAATTGACCTTTAATAATTGATTACCATTAAAAATAATGTTATAATGTAACCATGAAAATTTGCGCATTAAGTAGTGGTAGCAAGGGTAATTGCACCTACATCGAAAACGAAAACATAGCTATTATTGTTGATAACGGGCTAACCCTAAAAGATTTTTTAGCTAGGGTAGAAAAGGCTAATATCGACATAAATAAAATTAAAGGCATTTTAGTTACGCATGAGCATATCGACCATATTAAAGGTGTGGGTATGCTATCACGAAAACTGGATATACCTATTTATGCGCACACGCAAATTTGGGATTTTTTAAAGTGCAAATTGGGCAAACTTGATGATTGCAATTGCAAACAAATTACAGAAGAAGCATTTGAAATTGAAGATATTGGCGTGCAACCTTTTAGAGTTCCGCACGATGCAATTTATACGCTGGGCTACTCGCTTAGCTGTGATAGCCAAAAAGTTTCGGTAGCAACCGATTTAGGCATTGCAAACAAGGGCATAATAAACAACCTTAAGGGCAGTCAAAAAGTGTTGTTAGAGGCAAATCACGATGTGCAAATGCTTAAAAATGGTTCTTATCCGCAGTATTTAATTAATAGAATATTGGGTAACAACGGGCATTTATCTAATGACAATTGTAGCAAAGTGGCGGTCGAATTGGCTACTTATGGTATGGAAAAATTAATTTTGGGGCATTTGAGTATGGAAAATAATTCTCCCGAAGTTGCTTTTGACACTGTCGCAACGGAATTTAAACGCAACAATATTGTCGAGGGCAAGCAAGTTGATTTGCTTGTGGCAAGCCAAATTAAGGCTACAAGTTTAATTTGAGTGAGGTGTTATGAACAACAAACTTTATAATAATAAAACAAAATTATCTGATGGCGCTGCATTATACATT
Organism: Clostridia bacterium; assembly: GCA_036653655.1. Classification (GTDB taxonomy): domain Bacteria; phylum Bacillota; class Clostridia; order Christensenellales; family UBA3700; genus JAVVTM01. The sequence continues at coordinate 2,655 of JAVVTM010000098.1, forward strand.
TTTGCTTTTTTGGCGATGTATCTTGTGCAAATTTTAATTACGGTTGTTGTGCAAATTTTTGCAGGCGATAATGCGTTGGAAATTTTTGATTTGCCAACGATGAATTACTTTTTGAGTTTTTTAACGCAGGCAACTTTTATAGCTGTAATTTTTGCGTATGGCAAAATGTCTAATAAAAATTTTATTTTGCGTATGCCAACAAAGTTTAAGTTGAATGCAAAACAAATATTATTGGTTATATGCATACCTGTTTTTTGTATTTTTGCATTTTTACCACTTGCAAATTTGTTTATTGGTTTGCTAATGAAGTGTGGTTTTATACCAATTACTAGCAACGTTCCATTGACAAAAAACTTTGGTTACTACTGCTTATCACTATTTTTTGTAGCAGTTTTGCCATCTATCGGCGAAGAATTTTTGTTTAGAGGCGCTATCGCAAACACATTAAAACAAAAAAGTTATCTTTTTGCAATGCTAATTTCCGCTTGGATGTTTTCTATAATGCACAACAATGCAGTGCAACTTGTGCACCAATTTTTGTTGGGTGTTGTTATGTGTTATGTGTTTTTTGCAACAAAATCTATTTGGGCATCTGTGATTGTGCACTTTGTTAACAATGCAATTGCTATTACTGTGGGCTACGTTATGGATGTTTTGGGCAAGGGTAATAGCGATGAAGTTATTTTAACTTTTAGCAACGCAATTTTGTATGTTTTTGTGGCTATTGTTGGCATGATGGCATTGTTTGCGTTGTTGCGTTTGTTTACTAAAGAGTGTATGAAAAAGAAGCAACAAGAATGTAATTTTGCCTTAGTGCAAGAAAAAGATGAAAATATTGTTAAAGCTTATTTTATCTCGATAGCAAACGCTTTTTATCCTAAAGGTATTAAAAAAAATTGCGATAAAATTAATAATATTTTGGAATATTTAAACGCAGGGCAGGAAGAACTTAACGAACTTGCCGAGCCAACCCCCGAGGCAGAAGTAAAGGATAAAGAGTTGAAGGCGTTAATTGAACAAGAAAAAGAATTTATGATAAAAAAAGAAAAAAAGGTTGATAGAACCTCACTTGCCATTGGCATTGCGCTTGTGTCTGCCGTTTGGGTTATTGTGTTTTTAACGGGGTTTAAAAAATGAAGTTAGCAAAAAGCAATTTGTCATATTTGATTGTTTATTTGTGTATGACAGTAGCTTTAATAGCGTGCTCTTTTATCCAAGGCAACATTTATTTGTCAAACTTTATTTTAACATTCGCCATCGAAATAATGGTGTTTGGCGCAGTGGCATATGTTTGCGCTAATCGCATTTATGGCTTTAAATTAAAGGATATTAAACCAAAAAAAATTGCCCTAAAAAGTTGGCTTTTTATCACCCTTTTGGGTGTTGCTATTTGCCTAATTAACAGTGGAGTTACAGGTGCGTGGCAAAAATTATTAAGCCTTGTTGGCATTAACACAACTGCAAGCGAACCGCTAAATTTTTGGTATTTATTGGTGTTTTATGCAATTGTGCCCGCCGTTTTTGAGGAATTTGTCTTTAGGGGCATTTTGTATGATGGGCTTGAAGGCTTTAGCGAGGATAAAAAAATTGTTTTAACATCAGCTTTATTTGCCCTTATGCATCAAAATATTTTTCAAGTTGCCCCCGCTTTTATTATTGGTTTGTTTTTAGGCTATGTTTTTAGCGTAACAAAAAATATTTTTGCCGTAATGTTTTTGCACTTTTTAAATAATTTTGTTTCTATTGGCTTTACGGGCTTTAATATGGACAGTTTGTTGGTTAAAATATTACTAATAGTGTTGGTTATTGTCAGTTTTGTTGTTGCGCTTTTGGGCTTAAAAAAAACAACTACTCAAAATGTTATAGGCAATAACAGCGATAATTTAGACAGCAAGCAAAATGCAACTTTAGACATTGAGCAAGATAGTACTTTTAAAAATAATAACATTATCGACATAAAAAACGAGCAAAATTGTGGTGGAGAAAATAAGATATGCGATAATTTAGACAGCAACAAAGATAATAATTTAGACAGCAAGCAAGTTGAAAATGGCGATATAATTGTTGCAAATGATACTAAAACAAAATTAAAGCAAAACGCATTTTTGTATGTAAACATTTTGTTGGGCGTTATTGTAATAATTGTTGATGTAGCATTGAGGATTTGTTAGCACATACAATATATGCTAGCAAAATTTTAGGTTTGAGTACAATCTAAGTTTTAAAAATTAAAAGTAAATATGGCAAAAAAGGCAATAATATGTTAAAAATCAATGTGGTGTGCGTAGGCAAAATTAAAGAAAATTATTTTACAGAGGCAATTTGCGAATATCAAAAACGCTTGTCTAAATTTTGCAAACTTAATATAATAGAAATAGATGAGGCACTGCAACAGGGCAATAACCCTAAAGATATACAAAAAGTAAAAAATACAGAAGCGCAAAGTATTATTGCAAAATTGCAAGGCTATATAATTTGCTTAGAACCCAATGGAAAATTGGTTTCTAGCGAGGACATGGCAACCAATTTAAACGAGCTTGCCCTAACAAATTCCACAATATCTTTTGTGATTGGTGGTTCTAACGGAATTGGCGATGATGTGTTAAAAATGGCAAATAGTTGCGTTAGTTTTGGCAAAATTACTTTTCCACATCAGTTGTTTAGAGTGGTTTTGTTGGAGCAAATTTATCGTGGTTTTATGATTAATCAAGGCGCTACTTATCATAAATAGTTTGCATTAAACATAAAATTTGCAAAAATTACGCTTAAGATATAGCAAAAATTACGCTTAAGATATAGCAAAATGAGCCGTAAAAAACCACCGCTAGCGGTTAATATTATCACAAAATAATGTTCTTTTACATAATAATAAACATTGTAGGAGGATATTATGCCATACGATTATGCTAATTTGCAAGCGGATATAGAAACGCTTAAAAACAGTGGCGCAAAAATATTTTATATAGGAAAAACAGTTTTAGGAAAGCAAATCCCCTGTGTTTTTAAGGGCA
>JAVVTM010000099.1:0-5594 GCA_036653655.1 Clostridia bacterium
GAAGCAGATGCAATTTGCACGCTTAAAGTTTCAATTCTGTCGGTTAACGCTTGATAAGTAGCTTTTGCAGTGTCCTCATCTTTACGCATATTTGCGTACACATAAAGCTTAGAAACGCTTAAAGACAACTCATCTTCAAACTTTAAACAAGCTAAAATATCATTTTTATTATTTAATTTACCGCTAAATTTTGCAATTTTAGCGTATTTTTTACTTAATTCATTAAACTCTTTTTCCCAAGCAATATCACTTGCAAAAATATCCTCTAATTTCCATTTATCGCATTCTTTAACTTCATTTCTTAACACAATATCACCTCGATTTATCACAATATTATAAATTTTATAAAGTATTATTTTATAGTAATTATTTTTATAGTAATTATTTTTATAGTAATTTTTTATAGTAACTATTTTACTGTTTTCGTTGATAATTTGCATAAAATATTAACTATTTTTAGCATATTAGTTCTTTTTAATATTATTTTGTATTCAAATTTAAAAATTTTATCAAATTCTTGCTCATAATATTATCAAATTCTTGCTCGCTCAAATCAAGCTTTTTTAAATACGCAATAACGCTAGCAAAATTATCCCAAGGGCAATCAGTACCAAAAAATATTTTGTCTGCGCCGTGTTTTTTTATAATTTCATTAGCTATTTCTAAAGGCAAATTTTCCTTACAAATTGCAGTATCAAAGCAAATGTTTTTTCTGCCAGCTAAGTAATTTATAACCTCTTTACCCTGTCTTAAACCGCCAAAGTGCGCTAAAATTGCTTTAAGATTGTAATATTTGTCCAACATCTTAGCAAAACACACCGCATTAGCGTTTTCGCAAGTTGGGTATGCAACATCCCACCCGGCGTGAAAAGTAACAATTAAATCCAAATCTATGCACGCATCATACAAAAAACATAGTTCCTTTTGCATTAACTCAAAATTTTGATACTGTGGGTGCAATTTTATCCCTTTAAAATTATTGTTTTTAATAAAATTTAAAATTTTAACCACATTCTCGCTAAAAGGATTAATTGCGCCAAAAGGTATAAAAATATTTTTGTCTAATTGTAGCAAATAATCATTAATTTTGCTTTCGGCATTTGGCTTAGTCGCAACAGAATACACAACAGCTTTATCAATGTTATTTTGTTTCATTTTGACAATTGCATCTTCTTTAGTTCCATCTGTAAATGGCTCAATTTTGCTAATATTGCTTAGTTTTGGTATTGCAATTTTAGCTATATTGCTAGCAAACAAATGCGTATGCGCATCAATTATCATAATTTAAGCTTAAATCTCCTTCTTTTATCCAATTAATTTTTCTAAGCAAATATCCCAATCCAACGTTAACAATAATAGGAATAACAAAAAACAAAAGTGTTATTGCAAGCCCAAGTTTCCAAGCAGGCATAGCGTCTTTTGAGGCTTCAATTGTAGCAAAAATGCCCACAAAACCAGATGTGCCCATACCGCTACCGGCAGGCAAACATTGAAGTTTAAAGGCGCAAGTAGCAATTGGACCAGCAATAGCGCTTGCAACAATAGGCGGAATCATCAACCTAGGATTTTTCATAATATTAGGAATTTGCAACATAGAAGTGCCAATACCTTGCGAAATCAAGCCAGAAAACCTGTTTTCTTTAAAGCTCATAACGGCAAACCCAACCATATGGCAAGCGCACCCAACAACAGCTGCGCCCCCGGGGATACCCCCCAACCCTAACGCAATACAAATTGCCGCAGAAGAAGTTGGCATTGTAAGCAAAATACCCACAACAACCGAAATAATAACGCCCATAGAAAATGGAGCTATTGCAGTTGCCGCATCAATACCCTTGCTAACAACATTAATCAACCAAACAAAAGGCCACGCAACATACATACCAACCAAACCTGCAACAATGGTAACTAATGGTACAAGCAAAATATCTAGCTTGGTTTTTCCACTAATTAGCATGCCAAATTCTGTTGCCATAAGTGCGCATATGTAGGCGCTAATTGGGTTTCCGGGTTTAAAAATGCCCTTGGACATTGCAACGCCAACACTTAAAAAGTTGCCACTTAAAAATTCTGTGGAAAATGCGCCAATAAAGCCCGCAACCATACTACCGAAAATAACCAATCTTGATGCTTTTAAATGGCTTGCAATGCCAGCGCCAATGCCAGCGCCCGTTAAAAGTGAAGCAATATTGCCTGCAAGCACCAACGCTTTTCCAATAGCGTTATCGCCAATTAGCGTGCCAATTTGTTTAATAATTAACCCTGCAATAAGGGTAACAAACAAGCCTTGCGCCATACCTGTAAAGGCATCAATAAACCATCTTTTTGGCAAATGTTTTAGCCATCTTAAAAACTTTGTAGAAGTTAACTCAATCGTGTTAATTTTACTCGTTGCTAGATCCAAACCTTCCTGTTCTTTTTCAGTGTTCATTGCAAACTCCTTAAATAAAATATTTACTTAGAACATTAAACGCTCTAATTATTTTTTCATCTTTTTTTTCAACTTTTATTTCCATATTTTCGCTATTTTTAATTAAATTTTCTTTAGTACGCTTAATCAATTCTTCCAAATTATTTATCAAGCAAAGCCTGCTAACGCCATTAATTGTAGCTACTCTTTCAACAAGCGCAATATACACTTCGGCAATGTGATAAAACTTTTTAATATCCATTTTTTTTGCCAAATCGTTAACAATATCGACCATAGAAAGCACCTTCATTTCGTGTTCTTTAATGCCTAATTCTGCGCACATTTCAGTGTAAAATTCCATAGGAAGTTGCAAAAGTTTTTTATTTAATATTTCATAATTTATATCGGTAAAATAGTACAAAACGCCTTTATATCCCTTAACCATACGCAAACCGTCATAATATCCAATATCAATACTGTGCGAAACCGAGTAATTGTTAAAATCTAATAATCTACCAGGCTTTTCAGATGGTATTAATCTGCGCAAATTAATATCTTTACTTTTAGGTTTTCTTTTTGGCGCATCTGCCAAAGTATGTACGGCAATAATATCGGTAAAGCCCTTATTAATTAGCATATTAATTGGCAAATTGTCGTAAACACCGCCATCAACATATGTTTTGCCATCAATTTGATGCCTTTTAAACCCCGGGAAATTTGCGCTTGCAACAAGATAATCAAACATTTTGCCTTTAGGAATATCTTCGGTAAACATTGGCATAGGGCGCAATGTGCTTAAAGAATATGTCATAATGCCCAAATCAATTGAAGATTTTCTTATTTTATCCTCATCAATGTACATTTTTAAAAATTCTTTATATCTTGTGGTGTCAAGCCCCTTATTTACAATAGTTTCACGCAGTTTAGTAAAAAAATAGCGCATTGTATCTTTTTTAAATTCGCCAAGCGCAATATGTAGAGCGTGCTCATCGCTAAAATCAAACAACATCGAAAACTTAATTTTTTCCCAAAAGTCCAAACAAACATTAAAATCGCCCTGAGCCAATAAAGCGCCGTTAATTGCGCCAATAGAAGCGCCAGTAACAGCGTCAAACTTGTAGCCATTTTCTAAAAAAGCCTTTATTGCGCCCACATGATATGCGCCTTTAGCCCCACCGCCCTCTAAAGCTAATCCTAGCATTTTAACTCCTTTGTAGTAATGTTTTGTTGTTTATTGCAAAATAAATTCAATTAACTTACATTATTTAATATTTTCTTAATTATTTTTTGTTTGATTCTTTAGGTTTTTCTTCTTTAATTTTCATACCTTTAGCAAGTTGTTGATTAACAATTTGTGTTTCAAAATTTTTAATGGAAACATCAACCTGTTTATATGGAAACTCAATATCAAACTTTTTAAAATCATCATAAATGTTTTGGTGTATTTCCCAATAAGCGTTCCAATAATCTTCGTTTTTTGTGTAACATCTTAAAATATAAATAATTGCGCTATCTGCAAAAGAATTGATTTTAACAACAATCTCTTTATCTTTTAAAACTTTTTCATTTTTTTCGGCAATATTTTTTAAAACACTAATAACTTGTGAAGGCTCATTTTCATAACTAACGCTAATTTGCAAATTAATTCTTCGTTCACTTTGTTCGTTATAATTGATAATGCTAGAGCTAGTAATTGTGCTGTTAGGAATAATTATTACTTGATTATCGGTTGTTTTAAGCTCAGTAGTAAAAAGTTTTATAACATCAATACTGCCCGAAACGCCTGCAACATCAACAAAATCGCCAGCTTTAAATGGTTTTGTGCTTGCAATAATTAAACCGCTTGCCAAATTTGAAAGTGAACTTTGCAACGCTAAGCCAATAGCGACAGTTGCGCCAGTTAAAATTGCAACAACTGATGTCATATTAACGCCACAAACAGATAAAATTGCAAATACAACTAAAATCCACAATATTGCGTTAATTAATTGAGTTATAAAATTGCCAACAGCATTATCAAGTTTGCTTTTTTTGTAAAATTTTTTTAAAAACTTTTTAATAAGCGAAATAATAAGTATGCCTGCAACTAAAATCAAAAAACTCCAAAGCGCCTTAAACCCAATGCTTTTAATACTTTCTAACGCAATTATTTTAAAATTTTCCCAAGTCATTAGTTTCCTCCAAATTAGTATGTTAATATTATATACTTTTATCAATATATAGTCAATATTTTAGTACAGTCAAAAAAATTTGTTGCAAGTTTTTATTAATAAAGTTAAAGCTTGCAAAAACTCAAATTTTTTAATATAGATTAATTATGACTTGTATTTTTTCCGTTAATATTATATAATAAAGTAATAAAGGTAAAAGGCGACATTATGAAAAATATTTTAAATGAAGTTGTAAAAAAAATTAAAGACCTAAGGGAATTTTCCGATTACTCTCCAAAGGAACTTGCAGAGATTGTAGGTTTAACCGAAAATGAGTATTTAGAGTACGAAAATGGCGTTAAGGATATCCCTATTGGCACTTTTTATAACCTATGTGCTGCTTTACAAATCGACCCAACGGCAGTTTTAACGGGCGTTTCGGGCAAACCTACCGATTATGCAGTGGTTTATAAAGGCACAGCAACCTCCATAGAAAGATATGAGGGGTACAATTTTATTTCGTTAGCTAATGATTTTTTTGGTAGAGAAATGGAACCAATGATTGTTTATTTAAAAGATGGCGTTAAGCCGGAACTATTGCAACACTCCGGGCAGGAATTTAATTATGTTTTATCCGGCAAGTTGCGTGTGATGGTTGGCGATAAAGAACTTTATTTGCGCAAAGGCGACAGTTTGTATTTTAATTCTAATTTGCCACACGCCCAAATTGCAATGGAAGGCGAAGCGGTATTTTTAACTGTAATTACTGAAAAAAATTGTTTAAAGCACTAATTATTTGCAAAATAATACACCTAATTATTTGAAAACTTTACTGCACAAATTACTAATAAATTTTTGCTAACTACTTATTAATTAAAATATTTAACTTTATTTATTTTTAAAATTGTATAGCAATATAATCGTACTGCATTAATTATTTGCGAAATAATACAACACTAATTATTTTCAAAACAATACAACATTAATTATTTTCAAAACAATACAACATTAATTATTTTCAAAACAATACAACA
>JAVVTM010000100.1:0-5501 GCA_036653655.1 Clostridia bacterium
GAGTGTAGGAGAATTTTAGGGTTTATGGCATATGATTTTGCAACCTGGCTGGAAGAATTAAAAGCTAAAATAAATATTGTAGATTTTATCCGAGGATACATAGAATTAAATCGCAAAGGCAACAACTACTGGGGTAGGTGTCCCTTCCATCACGAAAAAACTGCGTCGTTTTCTGTAAATGAGGACAAGCAGTTTTATCATTGTTTTGGTTGCGGTGTCAGTGGCGATACAATTAAGTTTGTTATGGAGATGGAATCGTTAAATTTTATTGAAGCGGTAAAGTTTATTGCCGACAAAATCCATGTTGAAATGCCCGAATTTACCCAAAAAAGCAATCTGAGCGAACTTAAAAAAAGCAAAGATAGGCTAATCGCCTTGCTAAAAGATACGGCTAGATACTATCACAACAATTTGAAACTACCCGAAAGTTTAATTGCGATAGAATATTTAAAAAAGCGCAAAATGAGCTCTAGCACTATTGTGCGTTTTGGCATTGGATATTCTTTAGGATACGACCAAGTTATTGCTTATTTAAAAACTTTAGGTTATAATATGCAAGAAATGAAAGATGCTGGCGTCATTGATAGTGGCGAAAAGGGCAATTATTATGATTGTATGCACGGCAGATTAATTATCCCTATTATCAATCAATTTGGCGATGTTATTGGTTTTGGCGGAAGGATTTTAACCGAAGCTAAAAATGTTGGCAAGTATTTAAACACAAAAGACACATTGCTTTTTAACAAGCGAAACGAGCTTTTTGGCATTAATAATGTTAAAAAATTTAAGCAAAACAATCCTATTCATCACATCATTATGGTTGAGGGGTATATGGATGTTATTGCGCTTGTAAGCGAGGGTTTTGATTATACTTGCGCCTCAATGGGCACTGCCTTAACCGAAAAACAGGCAGATTTAATTAAAAGATTTACTAAAAATGTTTACATTTCGTACGATGCCGACAGCGCCGGGCAAAAAGCGACAATGCGTGGGCTTGACATTTTGGACGACGCTGGCATTAATGTTAAAGTTGTTAAATTGTCTGGTGGCAAAGACCCAGATGAAATTATTAAAACCCACGGGCGTGAAGCCTATATAAAACTGTTAGAAAGCGCACTGCCTCTTGTTGAATACAAAATTGAAAAGTTGCAAGAAACTTACAATCTTGATGTGCCAGAGGAACGCAGTAATTTTGCAATTGAGGCGGTTAATGTTTTAAAGGAACGCAAAAAGCAAAGTTTAAAAGAGGTTTATTTGCCTTTAATACAAAAAATTAGCGGTATTGGCTACGAAACCTTGTTGCAAGAGTTAAACACTCAAGCAAGCGAGGGCAATATTATTAAAGATGCAAGCAAAAAACAAATTAACATAAATAATCAAGCTTATTACAAGGCAATTAGGTTTATACTATATACAATGTTTAAAAATACAAAATTTAGCAAGCTAGAAGAAGATTTAACACCCTATTTGCAAGACAGCGAGCACATCAAAATTTATGATTATTACAGACAGTTACTTTCAGAAAATGCTGAAATGAGTTTATCTTACTTAACTGAAATGGAGTTTAAAGAGGCGGAGGAAATTTTAAAAGCAAAAAATTTATTTGATGAAGAAACAGAAGAAAAATATTTTAACGACTCAATAATAATGTTAAAATTAAATTTTTTAAACAACGAAGCAAAAGAACTATCAAGGTTGATTGATGGCGAAACTGATGAAGAAAAAAAGAGAACATACAAAATACAATATTTAGAAGTAAATAACAATATTAAAAAAATTGGAGGAAGAAATGGCAGAAGAAATTAATCCTACCGATAAAGCAACATTACAACTTGTTTTACAAAAATTGGTAAGTTACGCAAAAAAGAAAAATAATATGTTGGCTGATTACGAAGTCATAGATAAAATTGAAAGTTATGGCTTAGACTCATCAAGCAAAAATGAGGTGTACAAATATTTTGATGAAAATGGCATCAAAATTATTGAGGCTAACTATGATGAAAAGGACGTTATAGAAAAAACAATTAGCGATAGCAATATTGATGACTCTGTAAAAATGTACTTAAAAGACATTGGACAAGTCAAATTGTTAAGCGCAGATGAAGAAATTGAGCTTGCAAAGCGTATGGCAACTGGCGATGAGCGTGCAAAAAAGCGCTTGAGCGAGGCAAACTTGCGTTTGGTTGTATCCATTGCAAAGCGTTATGTTGGGCGTGGTATGCACTTGCTAGATTTGATACAAGAGGGCAACCTAGGCTTGATGAAAGCTGTTGAAAAGTTTGATTACACAAAAGGCTTTAAATTTTCTACCTATGCAACGTGGTGGATAAGACAATCAATCACAAGGGCGATTGCCGACCAAGCTCGCACAATCCGTATCCCTGTGCATATGGTTGAAACAATTAACAAAACAGGCAGAGTTCAACGCCAATTGTTGCAAACTTTAGGCAGAGAACCAAGCTCTGATGAAATTGCTGAAGTTATGGGTTTAACAAGCGAAAAGGTTAGCGAAATTTTAAAAATAGCGCAGGACCCAGTGTCTTTAGAAACCCCGATTGGCGAGGAAGAGGACAGCCACATTGGCGATTTTTTGCCAGATGAAGATAACAAATTTTCTCCCACACTTATGGCGGAGAGTGAAATGCTTAAGGAACAACTTTTGCAAGTATTAAGCACACTAACCCCAAGAGAAGAGGAAGTTTTGCGCAAAAGATATGGTTTGGACGACCAACGCCCTCGTACGCTAGAAGAAGTTGGCAAAGAGTACAATGTTACTCGTGAGCGTATTAGGCAAATTGAGGCAAAGGCATTGCGCAAATTGAGGCACCCAAACCGCACAAAAAAACTAAAAGACTTTATGGGAAGATGATAAAATTAGATAAACGATTAAAGGCTATCGCAGGCTTAATTGCCCCGTGCGAAACGCTGTGTGATGTTGCATCTGACCCCTGTAAACTTGCCATATACATATCACAAAACAACCTTGCAAAAACAATTATTGCAAGCGATATTAGCTACAAATGCCTTAAAAAAATGCAGGCAAAGTGCGCCGAACAAAATGTTAAACTAGATTTGAGGGTGGCAGATGGCTTGCAAGGTTTTGCCGAAACCCACCTTGATGTGGTTGTTATTGCGGGTTTGGGTGGCAGAGAAATTATTCATATTTTGCAAAATAACAAAGTTGCAGTTGACAAATTTATTTTAGTGCCACACCAACATTCAATTGAATTGCGAGAATATTTGAGTGGCAAATTTGATGTTAATTATGACCATTTGTTGCAGTGTGGCAAAAAGTTTTACGATATTTTGGTGGCGGAAAAGGGTTGCAAAATACTAACGCAAAAACAAATTTATTTTGGGCAAAATACGCTTGATAACGCCGATTTTGTTGCGTATCTTAAGCAACAAAAAGGCAAGCTAAACTATGTTTTGCAAAAAACAAATGATGACAAAATAAAAAATAACATATTATTAGAATTGCAAATTATGAGGGAGCTATGAACATAAAAAACGCTTGTAACATTATAGAGAGGTTTGCGCCATTAGATGAGCAGTGCGATTGGGATAATTGTGGCTTAATTGTGGGCGACCAAGATGCGGAACTTAGGGGCATTTTAGTGTGCGTTGATGTTACAATTGATGTTGTTAATGAGGCTATCGCCAAAGGTTGCAATTTGATTGTGGCGCATCATCCATTAATTTTTAATAACTTAAAAAAAATACTAGCTGATGAGTTAACTGGCAAGATTTTGCATATTATTATAAAAAATGAAATCAATATTTATGCGTGCCACACCACTTGCGACAGCTGTTATGGCGGTTTAAACGATACTTTTGCCAAAAAATTGGACATTGTCAATTGTATTCCACTGCCAAGTGAAAGTTGCAGTAGGTATGGAAATTTGCAAAATAAAACCACTTTTGCGGAACTTATTGAGCAAGTAAAAAAAATAACCCAAGAAGAATATGTTCGTTCAATTGGCAAAATGGATAAATTAGTGTATAATGTTGCTATCATTACTGGAAGTGGCGGAAGAAATGAACAGTTTATTTATCAATTAAAAGAGCACAATGTTGATGTTTTTATTACAAGTGAAGTTAAACACTGTGTTGCGCTTTTGTTAAAAGAAATGAATATTGGCTTGATTGAAATTACTCACTTTGCGCATGAAAAGCATTTTATTGCTTTAATGTCAGAGGTATTAACAAAAAATATTAATAGCAATATCGTGTATGAAAGTGAAACTTCACTTAATCCATACAACGCATAAAAGGAGAATAAAATGAGTTTAGAGGCTTTATTGACCTATCAAGAAAAGGACAGAGAATTGTATATTTTAGAAAACGAGCTGAAAAATAGCGAACAAGCTAAAAATTACAGCAAGTATTCTACTATGGGTAAAAATAGCAAGGATAATATCCAAATTATTGATAATCATATTGAAGATATTTACCGCACGGTGGAAAAATTTATTGAAAATTTGGACATTTCTAAAAAAGAATTTATTGACATTTCAAAAAATGTTAAGGCAATTGATGACACTAAAGAAATTGCATTTTATGAAAAAAAGCTAGCCGACCTAAAAGCTAGGATTGAAAACCTTGAAAAGGAAATCAACAAAAAAATGGCGGAACTTAAAGCGTACAAAAAAGACGCTGAAAATGAAATTAACACCATAAATAAGTGTCTTAAAGAGGTTAAAGTTAACAAAGAAGCTTACGACACACTAAAGGCGGAATTGTTGCCTAAAGTTAGACCTATTCAAATTGAATTGGAAAAGTTGAAGCAAGATATTAACGAAACAGAGTTTACCAATTATATTGAACATCGTAAAAAGAAGTTGCCAGTGCTAGTTCCTATGCGTGATGGCAGTTGCGGTGGTTGCGGAGTTGACCTTTCTGTCGATTTTAACAACAAAATTAAAGATAAAGAGTACGCCGAATGCCCACACTGCGGAAGATTGATTTATACAAAATAACAAACTTTAGTAAAATATTTTAGATTATAAAAGCCAAGCTTAACGCTAACAAAAAATATTTAAATATTTAAACTTAGCTTAACGCAAACAAAAAATATTTAGTAAATTTAAATTTAAGTGTTTTGGATAGTTTTAGATATGTTAAAAAACAAATAAATTAATTTAATAACAACAAAATAAATATAGGGCGGGATATCTTATCTCGCTTAAAAATAAAAACTTCTCAAAAGAGAAGTTTTTTTATTTGATTATTAAGTTATTTGATAATTTTTATTTATTGTTTCCAACACATCTTATGTTTTTTAACACATTAAAAGTGCAACGCTTTTGTTAAAAGTTAATCGCATACGCTATTGTTAACACTCTAAACCTGCGCGCTTTTAGCAAGTGCGGTACAATTTTGATTAAACCTTTTTAAGCAAGAAGGTCATCCATATTAAACATACCACATTTTTTGTCTAAAATAAATTTGCCTGCACGCAATGCGCCCTCGGCAAAAACATTTTTGCTTTGCGCCTCGTG
>JAVVTM010000101.1:0-5482 GCA_036653655.1 Clostridia bacterium
GACAATTCTAAAGCGGAAACTCCACATGCAATTTTTGTAATATTTAACATCTTTTGCATTTTAGCATCGCCGTAATAATACTTGTATTCTGACTCCCTGCAATCGTGCATATCTAAGATTTGAAAAGTTATATTTTCGTTCCTATAAAAATATTTTGCGCAATAAATAATGGCAAATTGTAGCGCACTTTTGCCAGTATTAGCTGTGCCCAAAACGGTAATGCCGTTGGATTCAAGATTAATTTTTACAACTTCGCCAGAAGCGGTTGTGCCAATAGGAACACAAAATTTGCTTTCATCTTTTTGTTCAGTTGCTAATATTTCTTTTAATCTCATTTTTCCTCCATAATATAATATCATTAGTATTTTACTTTAAAATTGCAAAACTTCATTTGCTAAACTAATTTATTTAATCTAATTTATTTAATCTAAATTTTTGCGCTATCAAACATCAAAAATGTAGTTTCTTACTTTACTCAATAATGCAATATTTTATCATATATGCAATCAATTTTTAAGCGTTAAATAGCATAAAGTTTCCACATGTTGAGTTTGAGGAAACATATCATAAGCGTTAATTGATGCAATTTGGTAGTTTTGTTTTAAAAGGCTAAAATCACGGGCAAGCGTTGAAGGATTGCACGAAATATAAATTATTTGGCTTGGCAAGTGAAGGTTTAACTGTTCAATAACCTCTTGTTCGCAACCTTTGCGTGGTGGGTCTAGCACTACGGCAACATTTGCATTCTTTAGTGTTTCACGGGCAAACAATTCTTTAATAACAGCGGAACTATCGCCACATATATTGGTTATTTTGCTTTCGTTGTTGTTTTGAATAGCTAGTTGATTTGCATTTTGGCTAGCTTCTTTTACAATTTCTATGCAGTAAACTTGCGTTGCGTTTGGCGCTAAAATATTTGATAAAATGCCCACGCCAGAATAAGCATCAATTACAATGCTATCTTTTGATTGCGCTAAAATATTTTTTACTTTTTTGTAAATTGCATCACGAATTTCCTCGTTAATTTGCATAAAAGAAAGCGGATTAACTTGAGTTTTAATGCCCAAAACTTCTGTTTTAATGTTTGGCTCGCCATAGACACATTTTGCATTGTATAAAATTAAATTTGTCTGTTTTGTGTTGTAAGATATAAACAATGAAAATGGCGTATTAAGCTTTAAAAATGCTTGAACAAACTCCTCTGTGTAGTTAAAGTTTTTGGCGTTTACAACAATCGTAACAGAAATGTGGTTGTTTAAATTACGCAAAATTAAGTGGCGCAAAAACCCTTTATTTTGAATTTCATCATATGTTGTTAGCTTTAAATTGTTTGCCACTTGCAAAAAAACTTGCGCAAATTTGTCGCACCATTCTCCTTGCAATGCGCACTTGCTAATTTCAATAAACCTGTGCGAATTTTCTTGATAAAAGCCAAGACAAACCTTGTCATCTTTAGTAAATAATGGAAATTGAGCCTTGTTTCGATACTCATATTGTTTGCTTGATGGCGCAACATTTGGCAAATTTATCGCCTCGCCTGCAATTTTTTTAAAGTTATTTATAATGTTATTTTTTTTAATTTCTAATTGATGTTGATAGTTAATATGTTGCATATCGCACCCGCCACATTTGCGAAAATGTTGGCATTTGTGTTCGATCCTATTTGTTGACGCTTGCAATAATTTGATAACTTTTGCGGTTGCAAAAGATTTTTTGACAAAAGTAACCTCCACACGCACAACTTCATCTTTTAGCGTAAATGGCACAAACATAACGTAGCCATCAATTTTAGCTATACCCTCGCCTTGCATGCCCTCATCAATAATATTAACCTCTAAAATGTCGCCTTTTTTCATAAGTAAAACCTCCTAATGTAGTAAAAATAATGTCAATCTATTGCAAAACCCTTGTCAACCTATTGCAGTATAACTTTGTCAATCTATTGCAGTATAACTTTGTTAATCTATCGCAAAAAAACAATATTTATGTTTTGGCAATCTATTGCAAAAAACCTTGTCAACCTAGTGCAGTAAAACTTTGTTAATCTATCGCAAAAAAACAATATTTATGTTTTGGCAATAAACTACAATCGCTTTCCTTTTAATGTAGCGCTAAATATCATATTTTGCTAGTATTTCGGCAGGAGTTTTGCGCAATAATGAAAATATTGGCAACATTCCAATTAAAATTGAAAAGCCCAGCATTAATATTAAAACTAGCAACGCAACCCAAAATGGATAAAAGAAAAACGCAGTGCCAGCCGCAAGTTTTGATGTGATTATGCTGCCAATAATAAAGCCAACAAACACGTCTAAAGTTATATTGCCAAAGCTTTCAAAAATAAACATTTTGCAAATATCTGTTTTTCTTGCGCCTATCGCCCGTTTAACGCCAATTTCTTTTATACGAGATATCATATTAGAACGAGAGATTGCAGCAATGATAATCAAAAGCGCAACCAACACGCCACTTATTACGCTAGAAAACAAAATTTTATAGCCTAATTGCTCGTCCTTAAATCTTTCTAGATTTCTGTTGTAAGTTGATTGTAGATCAATTCCTACATCCTTTAAATATTGCATACCCTTTTCTTCATCATCAAAATATGCTCGACAGTATCTGGTATCGTTAATCCAAAAATGTTCATCGGGGTAAACAATTTTAATTTCTTTGCCCTGATAGCTCAATTTTTCTGGTAGTGTATTGTCAAAATTTTTGTATTTTCCTATATTTTCAACTTCGTTGTTGATAACGCTTACATATGGATTAACATATATGTCTGCATCATTTCTTTTGTAATTATCAATGTCAAATGAAGGAGTAACCAATAACTCATTGGCATTTAGCACAGTTTCTTTTGCCACAAGCCCAAGCTCTTTTGCCTTTGACAATAGCAACCCGTGTTCGCTAATAAAGCAATCTATAATACTAGTATCGCCATAAATTATTGGAACTTCATTTTCAAAAATGCCACTAACTTTTAATAAAATATTATTGCAAATAACATTAATATTAAGAAAATCATCCATAGAATCGGCAAATGATTGCTTCATTCCATAATAGTTGTTTTTATTTTGCACACAATATTTTAATGCGCCTGTGCTAACAATTACTTCAAAAGAATTAGCGCTGTTTTTGCCACAAATAAACCTTTCTCCCGCAAACTTTTCTTTTGGGGTAACGCTATAATTTACATTATAAGTGGATAAAGAATTGTAAAACCATACAGCGTTACTCTTTTGTAATGTGGCTACGCCATTTGCTCTTAAATCGTTGTAGTTTAAAGATTTTTCATTGGAAATGTACATGCCAGAAAACTCATCTTTGTGCGCAAAAGAGACAAATTTTTCATCAACCTTATAAAACCCTGCAAACATTGATGATGTAATAACCATACCAATAGCGCAAGCGATAAGCATAATTGTAGTAATCCAACTCAATATTTTCCCGTGGGAATTTTTACGATGTAAACCTGTGCTAAACGATGTCCAAAATGGTTCTAATTTGGCTTTTTTGCCCGGCGTAATTGGCTTTAAATCTTTTAAAAACTCATTGTCAATTTTGCTTTCTTGCATAATAATTTCTTTATGCTCATCAATCAATTTAATATCGCTTTTTTTATCAATATAGACTATTTTTTTTGCAGTTTCCACTTGAATGTGCAATTTGCCATCAAAATCAATCAATTTAACGCAAATATCACTTGGCACACTGTTGTCAGTGTAATTTTTAATTGTAATATTATCAACCTTTTCCTCTTTAAATTGCAAATCTTTAAGATAAATATTTTCATCAAAATTTGCTTTTAGCCCAACCGATTGATTATCATAAGAATTGTCAATTTTGCCATCAACAATTTCTACCACTTTATCAGCGTAATGTTGCACAAGGCGTGGCTCGTGAGTTACTAAAAGCACCAAAACTTTTTTGCTAATACTTTTTAAAATATCCATAATGGCTATGGTGTTTTTTTCGTCAAGATTGCCTGTTGGTTCATCAGCAATAATAACTTTTGGCATTTTTGCAAGCGCTCTTGCAATAGCTACACGCTGTTGTTGCCCACCTGAAAGGGCAAGCACATTACGGTTTTTGTAGTTTATCATGCCAACCAATTTTAATGCAGTATCAATCCTTTGGCTAACTTCTTCATCATCTAAAACACCCGCCAAATTTAGCGAAACTTTAATATTTTCCTCAACGCTTTTGGTGTCGATAAGATTGTAGTTTTGAAAAACATAGCCAATTTTTTCGTTACGGATTTTGTCCCACTGTTTTGCAGAATATTTTGTGATAGCTTCGTTATCAAACGCTATGCTTCCGCTGTCAACGCTATCCAATCCGCCAATGGCGTTAAGTAAAGTTGTTTTGCCACTTCCGCTTTTTCCAAAAAGACAAACAACGCCAGTTTCTGGCAATTCTAAGCTAATATCATTGATAACATGAATTTCGTTACTCTTTTTTTTGTTAAAAAACTTGTTTAACATATTAATCTTAATCATTATTTATCTCCTTTTGCGCTAGAAAATGTTTTATTTATTGCAAATTTAAAAATATGCTTAACATTAATCAACGCTAAGATAACCATCATCAAAACAACGCCTAACGGTATTACAATAAATGTGCTAATCGCAATATCAGCAAAAGATTTAAATTCTATACATTTTAATACGACTGCAATAATAACCGCTGGAACCATTGCAAATATTGATAAAAACACATTTTCATTAATTAAGCTATATTTAATATATCGCTTGTCATAGCCCAAACTACGCATAATAATGTAGTCTTCACTTTTGCTTTTATATATCCTTAACGCAATAATCAAAACCATAATAAATGCGCCAATAAAAATGCTTGCATTAAGCACATCAAACAACATTGACACAACAACATCTTCGCTATCTTCGCTTTCTTTTTGACCATTTGGCAAATAGCAAGCGCTTAATCCAGCCTTTTCAATAACTTTTGTTGCAGAACTAATTGAACCGTTTCCGTTTGTAAAGTTAATTGACGCTGATTCTTTTGGCATTGCTTCAAAAATGTTTTTTGCTATTTCAATTGGCAACGTTATGCTGTTTCTTTCAAAATTTGCCTCTTTTGTTTTTGAGTATTTTGATAAATCTATATTGTACTTTTGCCCAAAAACATCAATAGATATTATAATATTACTGTAATCGCCAAATGATTTGTTCTCGCAATATGTCATTTCGTTTTGCACTAAACCCTTATTAAAATCAACATCAATTTCGACGCCCTTTTCCTCGCCATTATGGCTTACAGACATAAACTGCTTAACATATTCTACCATATTTTGCATCATATATTGATTTTTATTGATATAAATTACAGAGGATAAATCATTATTTTCTTTAATATATGCTCTATTTTCTTTTGGAACACATACTTTAATATTTTCTGGCAATCCATATCCTGGCCATACTATAGATTCATATTTATCCTCTATATCTTCTATTAATGATTC
>JAVVTM010000102.1:0-5450 GCA_036653655.1 Clostridia bacterium
TATTAAAAAATTGTAACAAACAAGTGTTGTTTTGTTAATTATCTTTAATATCTTGCAACAATTTAGAAATTTTAAAGCCATACTCAATAGAATCATCATAGATAAATTTTAATTGAGGCAATGCGCGCAACTCAATGCGAGTTTTAAGGCAATTACGCACAAAACCAGCAGAGTTTTGGTAAACTTTCATAACTTCTTTTTCTTTGCCTTCCGCCCCAATAATACTTAAATAAACCTTGCAAGTTTTCAAATCTTCAGCGCATTCCACCCTAAGCACCGTGGTAATGCCAACAATGCGTGGGTCTTTTATTTCGTTTTCAATAATATAGGCTAATTGTTTTTTTAACTCTTGGTTTATCCTATCAAATCTTTGCATTTTAACCTCTAACTTTTTCTTTCATAACAAACACTTCGATAACATCTTCCACTTTAATATCATTGTATTTTTCTAGCCCAACGCCACATTCGTAACCGGCGTTAACATCTTTGACATCATCTTTCATACGCCTTAATGAACAAATAGAACCTTCATAAATAACGATATTATCTCGTAATAATCTTACTTTTGCATTACGTTGTACTTTACCATCGGTAACATAGCTACCTGCTATTGTGCCCACATCGCTAATATTAAATACGTTCCTAACTACGATATGCCCTAAAATTTCTTCTTCATAAATTGGGTCTAGCATGCCTTTTAGCGCCTTTTCCAAATCTTCCAACATATCATATATGATGCGGTAATATTTAATATCAACTTGGCTTTTTTCGGCCAATTGTTTAGCCTTAGGGTTTGGTCTAACATTAAAACTAATGATGATTGCATCAGAAGTGTCTGCCAACATAACATCAGACTCATTAACAGCGCCAACATCGCAATGGATAATATTAATTTTAACGCCTTCTGGCTCCATTTTAACTGACAACTTTTCGATGCCCTGTTTTAGCGCTTCAACGCTACCTTGAACATCGCCCTTGACAATACAATTTAAAACTTTCTTTTCGCCATCGGCAATATTTTTAAACATATCTTCTAGGCTCATTTTAGAAGTACCGCCAAGCCTTGTCGCCTCAATTTTAACCATTCTATCATCGGCAATTTGTTTAGCCAAACGCTCCTCTTTAACTGCGTTTAAAATATCGCCCGCTTGAGGAACATCAGTAAAGCCTAAAATAGAAACCGCCATAGAAGGAGTTGCCTCTTTAACTCGTTGACCTTTATCATCAATCATTGCCCTAACTCTGCCAGTAACAACACCTGCAACAACAAAATCTTTAATGCGCAATGTGCCGTTTTGTATTAAAACAGTGGCAACTGGGCCAGTGCCTTTATCAACTTTAGCTTCAATAATGCTACCTTGCGCCATAGCTGTCGCATCTGCGCGCAAATCTTTAATTTCGGCTACAAGCAAGATATTTTCTAACAAGTTTTTAACGCCTTCGCCAGTTTTTGCTGAAACTGGGCAAACGATTGTTTCACCGCCCCATTCCTCTGGAACTAACTCATATTGTGTTAATTGTTGTTTAATTCGTTCTAAATTGGCATCAGCTTTATCAATTTTGTTAACCGCCACAATTATAGAAACGCCAGAGCTTTTTGCGTGGTTAATAGCTTCGATAGTTTGTGGCATAATGCCATCATCTGCCGCAACAACGATAACTGCGATATCTGTAACTTTTGCGCCCCTTTTACGCATAGCGGTGAACGCTTCGTGTCCGGGAGTATCCAAAAATGTTATTGATTCGCCATTTAATGTGATTGTGTATGCGCCAATATGCTGTGTAATACCACCTGCTTCGCCACTTGCTACGCTAGCCTTTCGGATATAGTCTAGCAAAGAAGTTTTGCCGTGATCTACGTGCCCCATAATGGTTACAACTGGAGGTCGTTTTGTCCTATTTTGTTCGCTAAAATCGTTGCTAATTGCCTCCTCCATTTTTTCTTCGGCAGTTTTGTCAACTTTTAATTCTAGCGTGATATCAAATTCGCTTGCGATTAAATCGGCAGTAGCAAAATCGATAACTTCGTTAATAGTTTTTGTAATACCTAAATCAAACAATTTTTTAATGATTTCGGTAGCGGTTTTACCAATTTTTTCTGACAATATTTTAACGGTAATACGCTCGGAAGTTAAAATAGCGTGGTCGATAACAATTGAGTTGTCTGCGCTATCTTTTTTAGCTTTCTTTTGTTTGTGATACTTTACAAACTCTGAATCTTCCATAAAATTGCCAGTGCTAACATATCCCTTAGTTAAAAGAGTTTTTTTGTTTAAAGTCTTTTTTTCATCTTTAACTGGGGTAGAAATAATCTTTTTCTTTTTGTTATTATCTTTAGCTAAAACATCTGCCGCAAGTGGTAAATCCATTTTATTGCGTGGAAGTGATGGTCTGTTGTTGTTTTGATATCTGCCAACAGGAGCGCCTGTGCCACCATTGTTAAATGGTCGGTTGCCTTGATATCCGCCACCATTATTATTGTAAGGGCGGTTACCATAAGTTGCAGTGCCTGTGCCTGTGCCGTTATTGTTGTTGTAAGGACGGTTGCCATAGGTTGCAGTGCCCGTGCCGTTATTGTTGTTGTAAGGGCGGTTGCCTTGATATGTGCTTGAACCATTTGGGCGGTTGGCGTAAGTTGCAGTGCCAGTGCCTGTGCCACTTGGGCGATTGGCATAAGTTGCAGTGCCTGTGCCAGTGCCACTTGGGCGGTTGGCGTAGGTTGCAGTGCCTGTGCCGTTATTGTTGTAAGGGCGATTGCCTTGCACATTGTTATATTTTGGCTGTCCCTCATTAGAATTTTTATTAGTATTATCTCGGTTTTGGTAGTTATTTGGATTTTGTTTAACAACTTGATAAGCTTCTGCAGGTTTTTCAAGAGGTTTTTCAGGCAAAACTTCTTTAGGGGCAACGACAGCCTCTGCTTTAGCTTCCGCTACAACAGGCGCTTCTTTAACCTCAACAGTTTCTACCTTTTCGACCTTAACTTCAACAGTTTCTTGCAAAGCTGACTTAAAATCTGCCCTTTTTTGCACTAAAACCTCTGTTGTCTCAGCCAAATCTCCCTTTAACGATTTAATATCATCCATTACAGAAATAACCTTTCCTACAAACTTCTCAATGCCTTTAATGTTTGCTAAAGGGTCTTTTTTGATGTTTTCTTGATTGCTCAAATTTACTACCTCCACTAATTTTGCATAATATTTATTATTGCGTTTGCAAGTTCCTTGTTTCTAATTCCAATTAACTTGCAGTTTTGTTTATTAAAAATGCCAGCCAATGGCTCATCAATTTCCACTTTAGGAATATTGTTTTTATCCAGCCACTGTTGCAGTTTTCGTGAGCTAACTTCGCCCAATGTATTGTCAATCACAATAAGATATGGTATTTTTTTTGTTGTAAGCAAATTATCCAAACCCCAAATTATCTTATTAGATTTTATTGCGAAACCTATATATGTTTTTACCTTAGAATTTATCATTTTCCGCCTTTACATCAACAGTTTCGCTTTTAAGTTTTTCATATTCAGCTTTTAGCTCAACATATTCGCTTTCGTTAATTTGACATTTGTAGGCACGGTTTAAGGCTCTAGTTTTTAAAAGGCTTGCAACGCACGCATCATTATTGCACACATATGCGCCCCTTCCCGCCATTTTACCCGTACTATCCAAAAAAACCTTATCTTCTTTAGTTTTTACAATGCGTATTAGCTCTTTTTTTTCTTTCATAGCTTTACACACAATGCACATTCTTAAAGGCGCTTTTTTACTTTTCATCATTAACTTCTACTTCACTCTTATTTTCGTTTGCATCAACAGCCTCAAATTGATTGTCAACTGCTTCTGCGTTTTTCGCATTGTCATCTTGCAAATCAACATCTTCTGCGTTTTCAACATCGTTATCTTTATCTTGCAAATCATCAAGTTCCTTAGAAACTTCCTCGGTTGATTGCATAACTTGTGAATATGGTTTTACATCAATTTTCCAACCGGTTAACTTTGCTGCAAGCCTAACATTTTGACCAGCCTTGCCAATAGCTAACGATAATTTATCATCAGGAACAACAGCTCTCGCCATTTTTTCTTCCTCGTTAATTTGAACCATTAAAACTTTTGCAGGGTTTAATGCAAGCGCAATAAACTCAATTGGGTCGGCGCACCAAGCAACGATATCAATTTTTTCGCCATTCAACTCGTTAACAACAGTGTTGATACGAGAACCTTTTGGCCCAATGCAAGCGCCAACGGCATCAATGTTGCTATCTTCGCTGTATACCGCCATTTTAGTACGATAACCAGCCTCACGCACGATGTTTTTAACCACAACAAGCCCAGCTTTAATTTCTGGCACTTCAAACTCAAACAATCTTTTTACAAAGTTTGGAGCGCTACGAGAAACAATAACTTGCGCATTTTTGCCAGAAAGTTTTACGCTTTTTACATAGATTTTTAATTGTCCGCCAACAAAATATTTATCGGTGCTAACTTGGTCAAAAGGCATTAAAACACCTTCTAATTGGTTGCCAGCCATTTCTAAATATACTGTGTTATTTTCAATTCTTCTTACAATGCCTGAAAGAATTTCGCCTTCTCTATCGCTAACTTCGCCCAAAATCATAGTTTTTTTAACATCATTAAGGCGTTGCATAATAACTTGTTTTGCAGTTTGCGCAGCGATACGAGAAAAGTTTTTAGGAGTAATATCCTCTTTTAGCATTTCGCCAACTTTAATATTAGACTTAATTTCTTTAGCGTCATCAATAGCGATTTCTTTATCGTAATCTTCAACTTCTTCAACAACTGTACGACAAGCTATAACTGTAATTTTATTTTTGGTAGCGTCCAACTTAACTTGTACAGGCACACTGTCGCCATACTCTTTTTTATAAGCAGAAGTTAACCCTTGCTCAATAGATTCAATTAAAATCTCTTTATTGATTTTCTTTTCCTTTTCCATCTCGTCTAATGCAAGAAAAAAATCTTTATTAATCATTTTTTGTCCTCCTAAAATTCTATATATGGCTTTATTAACGCCACTTTTTTTAATTCAAAATTAAATATTTTATCTTCTGTTTGTAGTAAAAAAACGCCTTCAGTTAAATTGTACTCGGTTAAAACACCAATAAATTTGCGACATTTGTCCAATGGCTCATACAACGAAACTTCCACTTTGCAATTTAGATTTTTTTTAAAATCGTATTCATTTTTAAGTGGGCGATCCAACCCCGAAGAAGAAACATTTAAGACATAAGGGCTGTCGTTTGTTGGGTTTAACTCATCAAGTGGCGCATCAATCGCCTTGTGAATTAGCTCGCAATCGTTTAATGTAACACCGCCAACTTTGTCAATATAAATGGTCAAGTTCATACTGTCGTACTGTTTTTTGTACTCAATATCCACCAAAACCATATCATTTGCTGTAATAATAGGTTCTACACATTCTTTTACCAATTC
>JAVVTM010000103.1:0-5418 GCA_036653655.1 Clostridia bacterium
CATTGTTTTCTCCATTTAGTTTGCACAATTTTGTTAATATTTCACAATTTATAGCGCCATCAAACATTCCACGAGATATCCTACTGCTTGCTGTTGTGTAAAAATTGTTGTTAGAAAAAAAGTTTGTTGGCGTATCAACCGCAACAATTTGTCCGTCAAAAAACATTGCGCAACGGGTGGCGTAAACGCTTGCAAATTCGATATCGTGCGTTACAATTACAACTGTTTTGCCAAGCGATTTTAGTTGATTTAAAATTTGCGCCAAAACCGTTTTAGAATAGGCATCTAAGCCCTTTGTTGGCTCATCAAGCAAGATTATTTTTGGTTGCATTAACAATATTTTTGCAAGCGCAACCTTTTGTTGTTCGCCTCCGCTTAAATCGTAAGGGTGCTCGCTTAAAATGTTTTTTATTTGCAACTGTTCAACAACTTTTGCAATATTATCATTAGCGTCATTTTCGCTAAATTGCATAATCTTTGCAACTTCATCAAGTTCATTCTGCACAGAATTTGCTACAAACAAATTTTGAGGGTTTTGAGGTAGGCAAGCGATATTGTTGCGATAGAGGCTGACAGAATTGTACTCGCTAATTTTTTTGCCCCAAATTTTCACCTTGCCCCTATACAACTTTTTTATTCCGCTAATAATTTTTAGCGTTGTGGTTTTGCCCACTCCATTGCCACCCACAATACAAAAAATTTCATTTTTATATATTTTAACATTCAAGCCATTTAACACATCTGGCAGATTGCGACCATACCTAAAATAGCCGTTGCAAATTTCTATCGCAGTTTCCTTTTTTTCGCAATTTTCCTGCGATTTGAGAGATTTGGCGGTGTTGTTATTAAAATATTTTGTTAAAAAATTTCGCCCCTCTCTAACCGTTAAAGGACACTCGCATTTTACTTCTAACGCATTAAAAAGCCTAACGCTAGTGGGCATTGCAAGGTTCATTTTGTGAAGTGGCAATTGTTTTAATTGCTTGCAAATGTTTTTTGGAGTATCCACGCCAAATATTGTCGCCCTATCCATTAAAACAACTTTGTGCGCTATTGGTATAACCTCCTCTAAACGATGTTCTACAATGATTATTGTTATGCCCAACTCATCATTAATTTTTTTTAATGTTGAAATAAAATCATTGGCAGATATTGGGTCTAACTGGCTTGTGGGTTCATCTAAAATTAAAATTTTTGGTTGCATTACCATAATACTTGCCAAATTTAGCAACTGTTTTTGTCCGCCAGAAAGCTCGCAAGTTTTTTTGTAATACCAATTACTTATGCCAAAAAAACCACAAATTTCGGCAACTCTGCGCCTTATTTCGCCACTTTCAACCCCAAGGCTTTCAAGCCCAAAAGCAAGCTCGTGCCAAACCTTGTCGGTTACAATTTGATTATCGGGATTTTGCATTACAAAACCCACCTCGCAAACCGCCCTTTTTTCATCAAGATTTGCCAATTCTACGCCATCATATAATATGCTTCCTACTGTTTTTCCAATAGGCTGTAATTGCTTTTTTAACAACTTTAAAAGGGTTGTTTTTCCGCACCCAGATTCGCCACACACAACAACAAATTCCCCTGCGTTAATTTGCAGATTTATGTTGTCTAGCGCCTTTTCTTTTGCGGTAGCATAGCTAAAACTTAAATTTTTAATCTCAAGTATCGCCATAAAACATTCTCCTTTATTTCAATTAATACGCTTAAAAACATAAGCGCAAACAATCCGCAATAAAGCGTTATTGCAATGCCATTTAAGCTGATTTTACTTAATGTTGGGTAGTACAAAAATTGCGAACCGCCCAAAAACATCAATACAAAAACTAAAACAGAAAGCGAAAGCAAGCAAAAGCCTGCGATTGTATCTCGCAATGTCCACCTGAACATAGCGTAATTTGAGCGCCCTTTTAGCCCGTAACCTCTTGCGCGCATACTGTCTGCGGTTTCGATGGAATTTTCGAGGCTTTTTGTAATTAAAATTGAAAGTACCCTAAATTTGCTTTTTATTTTTGCAAAATAACTTGTTGTAGAATAAAAGCCAAGCGCCTTTTGCGCATCATTAATTTCAGAAAAACTCTGCTTAAATTTTGGCACAAAGTTTAAAACTAACGCCAATATCAATGACAATTTTGGCAGTACTCTGCCAAACAAAAAAACAAACTTTTCGGTTGTAATAACAATATTGTAACACCTAAACCAATAAAAAATCGCCCCAAACATTAACGCTACAAATACGCCGTAAATAACAGCTTCAAGCGTTATTGGGTTATCACTTAAATAAAACAATATTGTTGCGCCCTTGTGTGAAAATAGCGGATTAGTTAGCGCCATAATTGCAATCATTGGCGCTGTATAGGTAAAACTTTTTAGCAGTTTTTTGTACCCCTCCAGCACGCCACAAAAGACAACTGCGCCCAAAAATGAGCCCACAATTAGCACGGGGTGCATTGTAAACATTGTAATAAAAATTACGCACATAAAGTAAAAAAACAATATTATTGGATGATAACTTTCAATGCCTTTCATTTTTAATTACCACACCATTCCAAGGTCTTGTCCGCCATCACAAGAGTAAAGTATTTCTATTTTGTCATTTTCTTTTAAAATGATTTTGTCGCACGCAACGCTTGCAAATTCGCCATTAATTTTAAACATCCAGCCCGACCAATCGCCACAATTTTTTTCGTACAATTGGTTTAGCCCTTTAATATACTTAAAATTTGAACTTTCGCTAAATTCAATATGTATTTTCTTTTTTCGTGTCGCCCTTAAAATAACATCATAAGCGGTTTCGCCTTCGCTAAAATAAAATGTTGTTTCTTTTAAAATAATGCCGTCTTTTGGCACATATTTTTCGTTTTGCAATTCTTTTGGCAACTTGTCATAATTTTTTAGAACAGTTGCGCAATCAATTGAAAGCGTCGCTTTTATTGTTCCGTCTTTTTTGGTTTGCCCCACAACCACAGCCACAATTGCGCATGTGATTGCTACAACTAGTGCAACCGCAACTAAAATGGTTATTAACTTTTTGTTTTTAAAATTTTTCATAAATACCTCTTTTATTATTTGTAATATTTTTTATTATTTGCTTTAAAGTTTTATCGTAAAATAAAAAAACTCCTTCACAAGGAAGAAGTTGTTAATGCAAAACAAATGCAAGCAAAAAATGCAAGCAAAATTTTACTTGTTCCCCCTTGTCCAGAAACGATAGTAATTAGTAACTTAGGCAGGTATTCCGACTTATAAATTAATAAAAAAATTAATTTAATTACGATAATGACTGTTGCAACGGATTTGCACCGTTATTCCCACTGCTAATTAGCAAGCTAACGCCACGCTTGTTTTGTTTTGGCTTGCTAAAACCTATTGTTTAATTGTTATCATATTATAGCACTTTACTATTGGCGTGTAAATCATTAATTAACATTAATAAAAATAGTTGTTTTACGCTAAAATTTACGCTGTTTTATATTTTCATTTAAACATTAAAAATTTGCCATTCCGTTTGACTCACATTTTTTTTTATGTTACTATTACCTTGGTAAAGCAAATTAAAAAAATTGATTTTATCAGTTTTATTGGTTTGTATTAATTGTAACTAGGTGGAGTCTGTCAATAGGGGCGGATTTTATCTACCCCTATTTTTATAGTAAAATTGGTGGGATATAAATTAATCTACGCCATCAATTTGAGGAATACATAATGACAATTACACACTATTTTAATTTACTTTTGGACAATCCTTTTTTGCTAATTACTTCGTTACTAACGTTATTTGTAATTTTAGTTAACGGTTGGACGGATGCCCCAAATGCCATTGCCACATGTATTAGCACAAAATCAATTTCCCCGCGAAACGCCGTTATTATGGCAGTTATTTTCAATTTCTTGGGAGTGCTGTGTATGACACTTATTAATAGCACGGTTACAATGACAATTTTTAATATGGTAGATTTTAGCGGGTCAACTGAAAACGCTACCGCTGCGCTGTGCGCTGCAATGGTTGGCATTTTAGTTTGGTCGATAATAGCATGGTGCTTTGGTATCCCCACAAGCGAAAGCCACGCATTAATCGCTGGTCTTTCGGGCGCTGCAATCGCTTTGCAAAATGGCATTGGCGGTATTAATGGCTCCGAATGGATGAAAGTTATTTACGGTTTAATTCTTTCAACAATTTTAGGTTTTGGCTTAGGCTATTTGTTCGCTAGGCTTATTGAATTATTTTTTAGAAAAGCAAATGCGCAAAAAGCTAATTTATTTTTTAGAAAAGCGCAAGTCGCCAGTGGCGCATCAATGGCGTTTATGCACGGCGCTCAAGACGGTCAAAAATTTATTGGCGTCTTTTTATTAGGTATCTTTTTAACAAACAATCAAACTCCCTCATCTGAATTTGCAATACCGGTTTGGCTTATGATTTTATGCTCGTTAGTTATGGGCATAGGCACTTCTATTGGCGGTTATAAAATTATTAAAACCGTTGGTATGGATATGGTTAAACTTAAAACTTATCAAGGCTTTGCAACCGATTTAGCTGCATCAACTTGCTTGCTTATGTCATCTGCGTTTGGCTTGCCTGTTAGCACTACTCACACAAAAACCACCGCAATTATGGGCGTGGGCGCTTCTAAAAGGCTTTCCGCTGTCAATTGGAGCATTGTTAAAGATATGGTAATTACGTGGGTGCTTACCTTCCCCGGGTGTGGTTTGGTTGGCTTTTTAATGGCAAAATTATTTATTTTAATATTTTAATAGGAGAACAATATGAAAAAAAGTGATAATTATTATTTTGATGGATTTGTAGAACTTTGCAACTATTCTTGCAATATCGCTTCGATGTTATTTGAACTTATTGATACTTATGATGTTACACAAATAGAGGACAATAAAAATAAAATACACGCAATCGAGCACGATGCAGATATCGCTAAGCATTCAATTATGAAAAAACTTTCTAAAGAGTTTATTACCGTTATTGATAAAGAGGATATTTTGGAATTGCTTACCGAAATTGATGATGTTACCGATTCTGTTGAAGAAGTGTTTTTGCACTTTTATATGTATAATGTTAAAACAATTTTGCCAATGGCTAAAGATTTTGTTTCACTTGTTAAATACTGTTGCGAAAGCGTTAAAAAACTTTTTGAGGAATTTGCAAACTTCCGCAAATCAACAACAATACCAACATTAATTACAAACGTGCTAAAAGTTGAGGAACAATGCGACATTTTGTACTTAAAATCTGTTCGCTTTTTGTATTCTTCTGTTATGAACCCAATTGACATCTACGTTTGGGAAATGCTTTGCAAAAAATTTGAGCAATGTTGCGATGATTGCGGACACTTGTCTAAACTTGTGGAGCAATTGATATTAAAAAATAGCTAATAACTTTTTGATTAATTATAAATAGATATTAAA
>JAVVTM010000104.1:0-5399 GCA_036653655.1 Clostridia bacterium
CATATTAAAAAAAACTATTTTTTTTAATAAAATAGTTTTTTTAGATATAATAGTTTTTTTAATATAATAATAACTAAATTGATTGTACTATTATTTAAAATCTACATCAATAAATTCTTTTGGAATATCAAAACCGCCATTATCAAAATTTTCTTGTTTAGGGGCGATTAATTTACAAAAATCTTCATTTGGGTGCGCCTCAACATATTGTTTTTTAACTTCAATATAAAACAAAACATTTGCCGTTTCTAGGCGTGGCAAATACCAAATGCCATAAATGCCCAAAGTTAAACCGGTTAAAAGAATTTCGCCAATAAACCTAAAATGCAAACAAAAATATTTCCACTTAAAGCCGTTCATCATCTCACGAGAAACTTTAATCGCTTGCCCATATTTAAAGGTATAGTTGGTATCTTTAATAACATAACGCGTTTGAGAATAGGAAAAACTTTTGATAAGACCCGGGATAATAAACAACAAACCCCATAAACATGTAAAAACAAATTGTAGCACATATGTAAACAAAACAACTACTAAATTGTCCACATTTTTATAGTCCTCTAAAAGCGATTTCCAATCTCTTTTGTCTGTAACAACAAATTTGTAAATAAAAATTGTGAGCTAAGAGTCATATACCCTAGCGGAATTTTAATGTATGCGCCCACCGTAATTAGCGCAACAAAAAGTGCGCATAGCACCAAATTTTTTGTATAATTAGCTTGTTTACTCATTTGCCTCTCACTTTGTTAACAACTCTGTTAATAGCTTTGTTGATATTCTTGTTAATAAATGCATTATATAACACTAAAAAAATTATGTCAACCATATTTTGATAATAGGTTGACATAATAATTTAAGGCAAATTTATTTCTGATTATAAATTAGCGATATTTAATTGTTTCTTATTTAATTATACTTTATTGTTTCTTATTAATACTTGTTGCGCACCTTTTCGGCAAACCCTAAAACATCATTAATTTTGACAACTTTTTTATCATCAAGAACAAGTTCTCCATTAAATTTACCAAAAACTTGATGTTGATTTGTTAGCAAAACGCCCACATTCATATGTGCAAACCTATCCATAACTGGCGTAAAAGTTAAGTTAAAGCGGTTGTCAGTGGAGGTAAATTTCCAAGGTTGCAAAAAGTCCTCTTTGCCATCTTTTTGAGGAATATCCCAAATAACCCTATCCAACTTGTGTGAAGTTCCGTTGAAAAAAATCATATCTTCTGTGGCTGATGTTGTATCGGCAAACCCATAACCAATGTTAAACCCAACTTTGTCGCCGTTTTGCAAAATAGCTGACATAGACCCCCAATACCAAGTGTTGTCATACTTCCAAACGCCTCTGCCCCAATCTAGCGTGCCAGTTGCGTTGTTTTTGTCAAAAGTATGTTTTATGCCACCCAAATTTACCGTTCCTTCGGCACGCATACAGTTGATTTTTTGGTTGTAATAAAAGCATTTTCCACCATTTACAAAAGGCGATGCAATTACCATACTCTCCTTTGGAAAATCGGTTAAAACTAGCTCGCAATCAAAATTATTTGCGCCATCAAGCTTTTCGCAATGGCATTTTAGCACCCTACTGCTTTCCGTTTTTGTAAAGCTAATTTGCATATTTTTTAAGTTGATTGCAACATCTCCAGTTTGCGATGTGCTTGGCAATTTTGTTTTGCCAAAGGTAAAAAACTTCATTTGCGTTTTAGTGTGCTGAATGTTTTTTTCAAAATCCAAATAGGATACAGAGTACAAACCCATATAACTGTTGTCGGCAATGGTAAAGGCTACCGCAATTTTGCCATCGGTTACAATGTAATAATCCCACTCTTTTATTTTTAGTTTGCAACTTTTAATTTGATTTCTATCATAATTTAATTGCAAGGTTTTGGCATAACCTGCCTCGTTTAAAAAACCTTTATCGTTTAACAAGTTACCTTTTTGTTTAATTTCGTTTTGCATAAATTTGTCCCCCTATATAGATTATAACACGAACCACAAAATATTCAAGATGTTTTTTTGCGCCGTTGCTTGTTGCCCTTTTCCAGTTGCTTGTTGCAACCTGAAAATTGTGCAATTTTTGTGTTGGTCTTGTTTTACAATCTGTATATACGCATTTTTAATTGTAGTTTTGCGTTTGCTCCTTCTGCGATTTAGTTGTTATCCGCCTTTTCGCTAGCGTTTGTATCATCTGTTTTTTCTTGTGTGGTTGTGTTTTGTTGTACATTAAAATTATCCACATCGTTATTAACATTAATTGTTGTGTCTGTTGCGCTTTCGGTTGCTAAAACTACTGGTGGCGCTTCCTTTTCCATTTTTGCTTTCAACTTTTTAAAGGTTATTGCAAAGGTAATAAATGTGATTATTGCAGCCAAAATATCCGCTATTGGTTCGGCTGAAAGCAAGGCGTCAATTTTGTTATTAAAAAATAGTGGCAATATCATTGCAAGCGGAATTAGCAAAATTATCTTTCGCAATATTGCCAAAAACAATGATGTTTTGGATTGTCCCAATGCCACAAGCGTTTGCTGGCACGCTGTTTGCACGCCAAAAATAAAACTGCCCGCCAAAAATATCCGCATACCGTGCACGGCAAGTTTTTGCACCGCATCACTTGTTGCAAAAGGTATTGCAAGCACCTGAGGCACAGCCATATATAAAACAAAAAACACCGCCGTAACCGAAACGCAAGTTATCAACAAAAGTTTGAAAGTCGCTTTAACCCTAGGCAAATTTTTTGCGCCGTAATTGTAGCTAATAATTGGTTGCGCGCCTTGCGCTATGCCCATTAAAATCATAGAAAATATTTGCATACCAATAAACAAAATACCCATTGCCGCAATCCATTGAGTTGCCTCCTCGGGCGTTTGGGAATATTTTAAAATACTGCTGTTAAAGGTAAGTTGCACCAAGCTTTCTGTGGCTTGCATAATAAAAGGAGAAATGCCAAGCGCTAAAATTGGTAAAATACATTTAGCCTTTAATTTAAAATTTTTGACCTTAATTTTTATGGTAGTTTTTTTGCCAAATAAAAATGCAAGCACCCACACACAAGATATTGCCTGCGCCAAAATTGTTGCAAGAGCGGCGCCTTTAACGCCCATTTTCAAGCCAAAAATGAATATAGGGTCGAGGATAATATTTGCAATTGCGCCCACAACAACTGTTATCATACTGGTTTTTGCAAAGCCTTGCGCTGTAATAAACATATTTAAACCCATAGACATTTGCACAAAAATAGTGCCCACAATATAAATATTTAGATACCCCAAAGCATAGGGCATTATTTCTTCGTTTGCGCCAAATAATTTTAAAAGTGGCACTCTTGCAAAAAATATTACAACCGAAAGCACCAGTGAAATAATAATAAGCATAATAAAGCTATTGCCCAAGATTTTTTCCGCCTCATCTTTATTGTTTTCGCCAAGTTTAATTGAGGCAAGTGGCGCGCCACCCATACCAATCAAGCCAGAAAAAGCAGCGACAATCATAAGAATAGGAAAACACACCGTAAGCCCGCTAAATGCAGCGTCAATGTGAAGCCCCGCAATATATAATCTATCAACCAAATTGTAAAGCAAATTAACCAACTGCGCAACAACCGCAGGAATAGCCAACTTTAATAAAAGCTTGCCAACACTTTCTTTGCCCAACAAATCATTACTTTCCATAATTCACCTCTCAACTAATATATAACCAAACTGCCTTAATTGCAATCATTTTAACCGCTTTGCGCTACTTTTACTAAAAGTTTACAAGATAACAATTAATATTTAACCTGCGCCAGACTTAATTATTAAAAGGCAAACAGCCTTGCTCTAATAACTAAAAACAAACTCCCTTGAGCTAATAACGAAAAAGCTAATACCATTGCGTTAAAATTTAAAATGTTTACAAAATTAGCGTTAATAAAAAAGGCAAACTCCCTAGTGTTAAAATGTTAAATACAAATATTTTCAGCAAATAAAAAAAGCTCGCATTGCGAACTCTTTAAAAATATTAATTATAAAAATTTTTTTTACTTGCAAAACACCCTACCTGCCTATTAAAGAATTTATTGGTGGATCTTTGCGAATTTTTTTACCGCTTATAAAAAATGTAAACAAAAAAACTAGCATTAAAATTGTTACAATAATAAAAGGAGTTGCCCACATATATCCAACAATTACAACATCAACAATTTTTTGTATTAAATAAAAATTAATTACAAACATAATAATTACACCAAAAATAATGCCAATTATTAATGCCATCAAAAAGGCAATTACGCTATCGCACATATAAAATTTACTTAGATTTGCATTAGAAAAGCCCAAACTCTTCACAATGCCGTAATCTCTTTTATAAAGTTTTAGATTTTGATTAATGCTGTATATAATAAACACTGTTGCCAAAATCATTGCAATTATGGCAAAAACACAAAATATTACTGCAAATATAGCGTAATTTTCTGTTGACATATTAATAAAACCACTTTCTTCAAAATAAATATTAAATTTGCGACTATCAGCCTGCGCTTGTTCTTTAAACAATGTTTCTATCGCTTTTTCGTTTCCTAAAACTTTAATAACGCCATAATTGTCATTTTTTCTTGCAAACTTTTTAGCAACTTGCAAAAATTGGTCATTGTCTAAAAAAAGCACGCCTCTTTTTTCCGTTTTATAATCATCATAAATAGCGACAACTTGTTGGCTAATTGGCTCGTTTATATCTTCATCAATATTAATGTAGCCAGTTAACAAACTACCTTTTATGCTATCAAAAAAAGCGTTTAGTATTGTTTCATAATTTGTATTAGAAAACTTTTTGGCATACTCAACTTCATTTAAAAACAACGAAATTGGCGCAATAATTCCCTCATTATTTGGCAAGCCAATGCAATTGTTATTAGTAAAATTTTCTTTGTTTTTTAGTTGTTGCCATATTTGTTTATTAGAATAATTTATTGTTACTGGCATTGTTTTTATTGTTTTGTAAACTTCTTCACAAAAGTTATTGCTAACATAAATATTGCTTAAACTGGTTGAATATTTGTTAATTAGTTTAACTAAACTAAGATATTCTCCGCTTGCTTCAAGTCCGCCAACTGCTGCTACTGTTGATGTGTTTAAATAGTTAGTTTTGTTTGTAATATCTCCTATCACTTGCGTTTTTAGACTTTCAAACTCTTTTAATTCATAATTTATTATGCCAACTACTTTGTATTTTTCGCCGTATTTTGTAAAATAAAACTCATCTAAAATTTGTGCGTAATTTTTAAATTTAGTGTTTTCAATTGAACCATCTGCATTTTCTATGATATCGCCGTTTTTATCTAAAATTGCTTTGCCATAATAAATTATTAAATCAGCAAGATAATTAGAAATTATCACTTCGTTAAATGCGGTTGGCAACTT
>JAVVTM010000105.1:0-5329 GCA_036653655.1 Clostridia bacterium
CTGTGTTTTGGCAAGTTGATTTTGGTTGTAACATCGTTAAAAACATACTCCAATTCTTTAGCGGTATACTCGCAATAAGAAGTGGTTGTAACAAGTTCGCCATTTTCATTTTTAATATTTGTTTTTTTGTAACTAGCTTTAGGGATAGATTTGTTGTTAAAAACGCTAATACTTTCAAAATTATCGCCATTAAGCATAGTTAAAACAGCGGTAATTTTTGTGCCGATTAAATTTTCTAATGTTCTTGCGCCAAAGGTAACAGTTTCGTTGTCAATACGTTCAACCTTAACGGTGTAAGCCCCAACAACCACATTTGATTGTTTTGTATCTAGGACATTATATGTGTAAAACTCGTAATCGCCCCAAGTTTGGTTAATTTGTTTTTGCATAGGAGTGCTAGAACAACCTACAAATAACCCTAAGCATAATATCATTGTAAGTAGAATCAATACTAATTTTTTCATAGTTACCTCTTTTAATAATACAAATATTATACCATACTAAAATAATTAAGCAAATTAAATATTGGTTATTTGAAAATAATTTTTTTTGTGCTATAATATTGATATGGCAATAAATATACATATATCTAATACATTTGAAGATGCAAGCGCAATGACGCTTGAAAATTTAAAACAAAACTACAATGATGGCGCGCATAATTATGTTATTGTGCCTGACAGGTTTACCGTATCTGAAGAAGATAAAATTTTGCATTTTTTAAATTTAAAAAGCACGCTAAATTTAGAGATAGTTTCGTTTACCCGCTTGGCAAAATTAATTGCAAAGCCACAACTTCAATGTTTATCGCCACAAGGCACGGTAATGTTGTTGCGCAAAGTTATCAATGAAAATAAGGAGCAACTGTTGTGCTATAAAACGGCTTGCAAGTTTGCAAATTTTGCAAATGATATGTACGCAGTTATTTCTCAAATACGAAACAGTAAAATTAGCGTTCAAAATCTTTTAAGCGTAACCGACAAAATGGACAGCCGTACCAAAAATAAAACACGAGATATAACGTTGCTTTATCAAAAATACAACGAGGCGCTATGGCAAAATTTTGCAGATGCCACAACGGTTTTAGAGGGGCTTGAACAGAGCATTACAATTGATAGTGTAATTTCCAAATGTCATATATATATGGTTGATTTTTACAAGTTTTCTAATGTGGAGTTGTCAATTTTAAGCAAACTTATCGAGCATAGTTTAAGCCTAGATATTGGCATTGTTTTGCTTGAGGGCGAAAACAAAAGGCTTAATCCACGCACCTTGCGAGAGGTTGACAATTTGTGTAAAATTAAAAATATCAAGCCAAATTACTATAAAAAAACATCAAAACTTAATGCGCAATTTGATAATATCCTTAACAATTTGTTTTGTTACAATTCGACGCTAAAAGTTAAAAGTGATGGAAAAGTGCAAGTTAACGAGTATCACACAGTGGAAGATGAAATTGAAAACATCGCTGTTCAAATTAAAAAGCTTGTGGTAGAGGGTATGCGGTATAAAGATATCGCTTTAATTGTTGCGGGCGAACAGCAAAATTTAATAAAAAAAGTGTTTGCCGATTATGATATTCCTTGCTTTATTGATGAAAAATTTATTTTGAGCAACCAAACGGGTTTTAAGTGCATAAGTTTGGCTATGGATTGCGTTTTAAAAAGCTTTAGCCAAGAAAGCGTTTTTGCGTTTTTGTATTGTGGAATGTTAAAAATTGATGATGAAAGCAAAAAACAGTTTGAAAATTTTTGCAAAAAATATAATATCAATTACAATTTTACTAAGCCATTTAACGCTAGCAACAACACAAACGAAAGTACTGAAACGCAAAATATTGATGGCATAGAAGCCACTAGGGCTTTTTTAATAAACTGTTTGCAATGTTTTAGCAACAGCAATTTGACTGTTTTAGAACATATTGCCAATATTAAAAAGTTTTTGATTGCAATCAATTATGATGAACAAATGCAGGCGCTAGCCGATTTGCAAATTGCGTTAGGGTTTAAAGAGTATGCCGAAAGCACAAGGCAAACGCCCACAAAATTAAAAGAAATTTTTGATGAAATGCAAAATATTGTTGGCGATGACAAAATTAGTTTTCAAGATTTTTACGATATATTGACATCTGTTGCGTTAAGCATCAAAATTGCGTTTGTTCCGCTTTATCGTGATTGTGTTTATGTTGGCGAAACTGAGGAAAGTTGTTACGACAATTTTCAAATTATTTTTATGACAAACTGTTTGGAAGGGTTAGTTCCAATCGAAAGTTTGGATAATGGAATGCTTGCCACAAGAGAAAATACGGTTTGGGAAAAATGCAATTTATTTTTATACCCAACCGTAAGGCAAACTAACGAATTAAATAGGTTTTATCTTGTGCAATTGTTGTTAAAAGCCAAGCGAAAAATTATTTTATCGTACAGCAACTATAATCATTTGGGCATTGTAACACAGCCAAGTATAATAATAAAACAAATAAATAATATGTTTGGTTTTGTTAAAACCGAAAGGAATACAGTTTTAGTTGAGGAATATGCAAACAATTTTGCCACATACAAAAACGCATTAAACAAGGTTGCTGTGTTTATAGGCAACAAGCAAAACGGCGTTTATTATGACAATTTTGAGGTTATGGATACTGTATATGATATGCTAATCAAGCATTTTGGAGTGGAATATGTTAACAATATGTTGGCTACTCAAAACTTTTGCTTGGAAGAAATTGATGATGCAAACAACCTTTATTTTAATGTGGAAAAAGCCAAAGAATTTGTTAGCGTTAGCAAAATTGAAAAGTACCTATCGTGTCCTTTCAAAAACTTTTTGGATAATGGTTTGTGTTTAAAACAGTTGGAAAAAGTTGAATTTGACGCGCGAAATATTGGAAATATTTTTCACGAGGCGCTAGAAATTTATTTTTCTACCGTAACAGATTTTAATATTACTAACGACCAAGTTAAAAAGATTGTTGAAGATATTTTTGATAATATAATTAAAAAAGATGAATATATTTTTAAACTTAACGATGAAGAAAGCAAAATAGAAGCTAAAACGCTCAAGGCAGAAATTGTTTTTGCCATACAAAAACTCACGGAAAAACAGCGCCAAACAAATTTTAAACCATACAAATGCGAGTTGGCTTTTGGCGAAAATTGCACATATCCTGCAATTAAACTTAGGGTTGACAACGGCTTTATTTATGTGAATGGTAAAATTGATAGGGTTGATAAATTTGAAGATAAAATTATTGTTATAGATTACAAAACCAAACAAAAAATAGATTTTTCGCTAAAAGAAATTTATTTTGGCGAACGGTTGCAATTGTTTTTGTACTTAAAAGCGTTGCTAAATAACGAAAAGTTTTTGCCTGCGGGTTGCTTTTATTTGCCTTTGACAAAAAAATATGAAGAAGAAAATCGTTACAAAATGCAAGGTTTTTATTGCGCCAATATTGATGTTGTTAAAAATTTAGATACTGCGTTTAATGACAATAGTTTTCCCTTTAAAAGTTCTATTTTTGATTGCAATATTGCGCTTTCAAAAAGCAATGATATCAATTTTGGAAAGCAGGGCGTATCGGTACAAGATTTTGAGTTGATATGTGATTATGTTGAAAAAATTATTGTAAAAGCTTTTAAAGAAATTAAGGCTGGCTACATTGCGCCATCTCCCACAAAAGATGCTTGTAAATATTGCGAATATTCAAATATTTGTCAAAAGTTTACAGGCAAAATTAGCCCAAGAGAATTTGACGCTATTTCAATACAAAATTTGCGAGGCGAAAATGAGTAAAACTGAAAAATGGAATAATCAACAAATAGAAATTTTAGATGAAAACAAATTTAACAAAAATATGCTTGTTTCTGCCTCTGCCGGTAGTGGCAAAACCACGGTGCTAATTGAACGGATTAAAAAAATAATTGTGGCTGGCACTCCGCTTGAAAGGATTGTTATGCTTTCGTTTAACAAGAGTATTGCAAGTGAAATGCGCCAAAAACTTGTTAGCAAGCTAATTGAAGAAGCGCAAAACGGCACAATAATTAACAACTTAGAAAGGCAAATTGATGATATTGCCTTGTGCAACATAACAACGGTTGATGGCTTTTGCAACAGCATTATTAAAGAATATTATTATGAGTTGGATATCGACCCAAATTTTGATATTGCCGAAGGCGATGAAACTGATGTTTTAAAGCAAAAAGCGTTGGATAAAACCTTGCTTGCCTTTTATAATGATAAAATTTATTTGGAACTAAAAGGCTATTTTGATGGCAGAGGCAACGCGCAATTTAAAACGGCGCTACTTCAAACCTATGATTTTTTAGTTTCGTTAAAAGATAAAAATGAATTTTTAAACAATATTATCGCAGAGACGCAAAAACCAATTAACGACAAAATAATTGTAAAGTATTTTTTAAGTTATCTTAAGCAACAAATTGATGAAATGGCGCAAAAAGTAGAGCCGATTAAGGCGCAGTTAAAGCAATTTGACAACGAAAATATTAAAAATATTTTAGGCTGTTACGAGGGGCTTAAAGCAATTAATAGTATTGAAGATGTTTTTGCAACTTTTGCAACAATCGCCAAACCTCGCAGGGCAGGGCGTATGAAAGATGAGGTTTTAAAGGACTTAATTAATGAATGCGCAAACCCCGTTATTAATATTATTGAAAAATTTGCCAAGTTTAATAATGAAGAATGTTTTGTTAGCGATTTAGAAAAAAACAGCAAATATGTAACCAAAGTTGTACAAATTTTACAAAGTTTTATTGCCAATTACACCCAAGAAAAACAAAAATATAATAAATTTGATTTTGGCGATTTATCGTTCTATGCCTATCAAATTTTGCTAAAAGAAGATGTTGTAAAAGAAATTAAAGCCAAATATGATTACATTTGTGTTGATGAATATCAAGATATAAACTACTTGCAAGATTTTATTATTACAAGCATTTCTAAGGGCGACAATTTGTTTATGGTGGGCGATAGTAAGCAAAGTATTTACAAATTTAGAATGTCCGAACCAAAAATTTTTATGGATAGATATAAGGAGTATTTAACAAATGCAAATGGCTATGCGCAAAATTTAAGCTACAATTATCGTAGTGATTTTGATATTTTAGATTTTGTTAACAAGGTTTTTTGTAGCTTGATGAAGGATAATTTTGGCGGTATTGATTACGAAAAAAATTCTCAATTTTTAACTGAACTCAAGTTTGACAAATATACAAATTTACAAGCGGTAAATATTGATTTTTTTATTAAAAAGAAAACGCAAAAACTTAATTTGCCAGATGACAATATTTATAGTGTAAAAGAGCACAAC
>JAVVTM010000106.1:0-5299 GCA_036653655.1 Clostridia bacterium
TTTGCTATCATTTACTAAACCAATAAATTCAACTGGGTAACTTTCGTCAGCGTAAAGCTCTTTAACAATATCAAATTTAGAACCTGTGCTTGCGCCATTGCCATAAGCAAATGTTGGCAAACCAATAACTGCAGAGGTCTTAGATGTAGCGTTAGCAACAAATTTGCCGTCCTTATCTTTGGTAAAGTCTAATTTGTTTACTAATAAATATTCTCTTAATCCTGCGCCACTTGTATGTTTGCCATAACCTAATTTAGTTAAATCAAGATTAATATCGCCATCAGGTATTGTAGCAACCAATTTTGCTAAATCAATGTTTAATGTTTTAGCAGTTTTGTCAGCAGATTTCATAACAACATCAAGAACGTTCATAACTAATGTTACAATGTTCATTTTGCTTGAAGCTGCGCCTGGATTAATTTCTGTATCTGCGCCTGGAATAGCAGGTTTATTTGTTGCATCATTAACAACAACATTAGCAACTTGGTCATAAATTTGTGTTAATGCAGTGCCTTTGATTTGAGTATGTTCACCCAACAAATTAATGTAAATTAAATCAGTTTCGGTTAAACCAGCAGCTTTTGCGCCAGCTGGGTCGAAAATTGCGCTAACTACATTATTTTTGTTGGTAATAGCACCTGTAGCATCTTTTCCATATGCGTTGATTTGAATATTCAAATAGTTATCTGCAAGTTCTGCAGCAGCTAAATCAACTTTTTTGTTTGCGATAACAAATGGATCAATGTTTGTATCAATAACATAACCATAATATGTATATTTAGGAGCGTTATTGTTTGTAGCATCAACGCCATTTTGAATTTTAATTTCGCCTTCTAGGTTTACATCAAGCATTTTTGTTGCAACATAACCATCAAAACTTGGCATTTTAACATCAACAGCCAAAGCATTGCCTAAAGCAGCTTTTGTGATGCCCAAATTGAATGTGCCAACTTCGTTAATGTTTACATTTCTTAGGAAAATACTTTGTAATCTTTCGCCTTCTAAGTTGATAGCATCTTCGCCAGCAGCTTTTGCAGCAGCTTTATCGGTTTTTGCTAATGCTTTATCATAACTCATTTTGAAAACTAAAGAAGTTTTGATACCAGTTTTTGTTAAGAATGTGCCAATGCCGTCCCAATTTGTAATTTTGCCACCAGACACTTTAGATAAAATACTATTGATATCTGTTTCAGCAATAACACCAGTAAGGATAGGTTTTAATAAACCGCCTAATTGTTCCCAAACATATGTTAAATCAATATCAAATATGTATTCACGAGCTTTAGAATCATAACGGAAAGACCTATCTTTAAGCTTAGTAATAATTTTGTCGCCATCTCTTTCAACGTCTTTAACAAGCATACCACCAACTAAAGGTAAAATCATATCAAACAAATCGTTTACGCCACCAAATTTGTCAATTTCTGCGCCAGCGTATGTTCTTAGCAATGTGTAAAGTTGGAAAGCACCCATATTAAATTTGCTTTCTTTGCCGTCTACAACAGCATTGATATACAAATTATCTTCTTTCCAATACATGCCAAATAAAGATTTATTTGCCTTTGTATCTTTTAGTTCTAACAAAAGATTGCTCTTTTTGTCGCCAGTTTTTGTTAGGTCTAAATTGCCTTGAGCAACAAGACCATAGTTAAAGTCATCGGCATCCTTATTTGCATCCATACCTAAATCGATTGCAAAATCAAAACCGAAGTTACTTTTTAAATCGTTACCATTGTAGGTAGCGTCAATTTTTGCAGCAGCTTCTGCTAACATACCTGCAAGATCTAAATCTTTTTTGTTGTTAGAACAGCCAACAAAAACAGAAGATAGAATTGCTAAGCAAATAACAACAGCAAAAATTCTTAAAGTTCTTTTTTTCATAACATCCTCCAAAAAAATTTTTCGCCTTAGCGATAGTTCGATACTTTATTATATCATTGCATATTACAAAATGCAACTCTAAAAAATAAAAAAATTAACAAAAAATTTACAGAGGCTAAAAACAAGCTGTTTTTAAGCGTTTTGGGCAATTATTGGCATTTTTACTTTTTAGGCTTGAAAATATTTTAGTAAAATGCTTTGTAAAATAGCTATAACTTTTACTTTTTTTGTTGTTTTTTCTTTTAAAAATGACAACAGTAAAATTTTTTGCCACATTTTACCAATTAAATCTTGAACATCTATAAATTTAAGTATCCCTACTCTTAAGCATTTGTTTTTACAATTTTAAGTTGTAGCAACCACTGCGCTGTACCTTTTGCGTTGCGCCGTTTAGTATAAGTAGCCTGCGCCGTTTTGGGCATAAAAAAAGAGTAACAATAATGTTACTCAAATTTTTTAATTTAATGCAAAAAGTTATCTAAAGTTTCTTCTTGGCGCGCTGTTTCTTTGGTTCTTTCTTGCTTTTCTGCAATCAGGACATCTAGTTGGCTCGTTTTCAAAACCTTTTTCTTTGTAGAACTCTTGTTCACCTGCTGTAAATACGAATTCTTTTCCACAATCTTTGCATACTAAAGTCTTATCTTCCATTGTTTATTACCTCCTTAAAGATTTAAAA
Source organism: Clostridia bacterium (assembly GCA_036653655.1). Classification (GTDB taxonomy): domain Bacteria; phylum Bacillota; class Clostridia; order Christensenellales; family UBA3700; genus JAVVTM01. The sequence goes on from JAVVTM010000106.1 coordinate 2,558, forward strand.
CCATCTCTTTTTTGACCTTGTGGGTAATAATTCAACGATTTCATCTCTATAATATATCACTTGCAAAAATAAGTCAATCATCTTAACACACTTTAAAAAAAAATTATTACTTTTCTTTCTTTTTGTTGTTTTTTAGACTATAATAGACACAATAGGAGTATGCATTTGATGTTTACGCAGTTTAAAAAGCTTGACGCCTCATATTTTGACAAAAATAATTTGATTAAGCCCTACAAAATTTTAGGACTATTTGAAGAAGTTGGCATTAACCACAATGAGCAACTTGACATTAGCTTTAAAAATTTGTTTTTAGTGGGCAAAACTTGGCTAATTGCGCGCACAAAATTTGATTGCCTTAAACCTCTACAAAAAAATGTTCAATTTGCGCCAACTAATGTTAGCGTTAACCTAAATAATCCTATTGCCATTAACAATTTTGAGTTGCCGTGCAAAAATAATGAGCGTGCGCAAAAAGTTGTAGATAATAAAAAATCTACATTTGAGCAAAAAGTTCAAGATAATCAAGAAACTGCGCTTGAGCAAGAAGTTGAGCTTGCCACTTGGTATCACACAGAAAACAAGGCTTGCCACGAAAAAGATTTTGCAATTTACAGCCCCAATGGCGAACTTTTAATTAAAGGCGCAAGTAAGTGGTGCGTGTTTGATAGGTTGCAAAACAAACTTTGCGGGGTCAACTGCATTGTAATACCCCAAGAAGATAATAAGCGCAACTATCCCAAATTTTTTCCTAAAATTTTAGCGCCAACTGTCAATTGGGTTTGGCGTTTTGATTACTCGCCCACAAAAGATGTAATTGATGTTAACAACCATATTAATAATGTTATGTATTTAAAAATTTTAGAGGATATTTTGCCAGCTCAAATCACTCATTTGCAAATTGATTACTATCAACAATGCTTGTTTTGCGACACTTTAAAAATTTTTAGCTATGTTGAGGATAACCGCTACTATTTTAAAGGCGAGGTTAACACAGAAATTATATTTACAGTGTTGTGCCAACAATAAACTGCGCCACTTGCAAAATTTGCCTTGCGCTATACTATATAACCCTTGCGCCACTTGTTTATAACCATTTGTCGCATTTTGTTTTATACTATATAATACTTGTATATATAACGCTTGCGTTATTTGTTTATAATTCTTGTGCTATTTGTTTATAATTATTTATCATATTCATTTTCAATTTTTTAGTTTAAAATTTAACAACCTCAAAATTTATTTGACATTTTGGCGCTAAAAAATTATACTTTAGCTAGGAGAAAACAATGATTGATTGTCATACGCATTGTAACCACTCGCACGACGGAAAAGCAACCGCTTTGCAAATGGCGCAAAAAGCAATTAGTTTAGGTTTAGAGTACTACGCTTTTACCGACCATTTAGATTTAGATTATCTTTTTTTAAAGGATAGTTATAAAAATGTGCCCCAACTTAATATTAAGGCGCACTGTGAGGAAATTTTAGCGTTGCAACAACAGTTTAAGGACAAAATTTATTTTGCAGTGGGTGTGGAATGTTCCTATCTTAAGCCTGCCAATCCGCTTTATATTGATGCGCTAAGCAAATACAATTTTGATATTATCGTAAACTCCGTGCATTCAATTGATGGCGATGATGTTTATATGCCACAATGTTTTGAGGGTAAAACACAAAAGGAAGTTTACACAAAATACGCCTTGGCTGTTTTGGAAAGCTTGGATTGCCCTTACCCTTACGATACAATTGCGCACATTGGTTATGTTAGCCGTAATGCGCCGTTTGAACAAAACTACTTTGATTATTACGATTTTAGTGATATTATTGATGAAATATTAAAAAAGATTATATCAAAACAAAAAACGCTTGAGGTTAATACCCACGCAAAAGGCACAAAATCTAATTTCTTGCCTAATATTGATATAATTAAACGATACAAACAACTTGGTGGAGAATTAATTACTTTATCTTCTGATGCGCATACGCCTGACAGAATTGGGGAAAATTTTGGGGCAACCTGCCAAATTTTACAAGACATTGGATATAACTATCTTGTGGGATACAAACAACACAAGCCCGTTATGTTCAAAATTTAGGAGAAAAATGACTAATTTAACTATTGAAAATTTTACCATTGCAGATTTAGAAACCCTTACAAACTTGCAAAACGCCGTTGTTAATTGCGTGTGCAAAACTGCTTATTTGCCTGCGCAATTGGCAGTTTTAACCAAAACTCAAGCGCAACTTAGTGAAGATATCACATCGGAAAATTGTTTGGTGGCAAAACTAAGTGGCAAAATAGTTGCGTTTGCAAGCCTTAATGACAAAAAATTTATAACCAATTTTTTTGTTGATAACAATTTTCAAAACAAAAATATTGGAAGCGAATTGCTTAATGAAATTGTAAAATTGGCGCGCAAAAATAACTTTCCTTACATATTTGCCCTATCAACTACAAACGCTAAAACTTTTTTTGAAAAACACGGCTTTGTTTCCGTTAAAGAAAAAGAAGTTTTAATTAATAACATTTGCGTTGTTAAAGAACTTATGACTTTGCAACTTGCCGAAATGGATTTTATTAAGACTATATACAAATAAATTGCAATCTTGCGCCTTTTAACGCAAAAATATCTACGCAAGCAAAATTTCTAAATGCAAAAGTGTTTTATTGCTTTACTTATGTTAAAGCGTTTTAATGCTTTAATCTTGCTAACAATTGCGTATTTTTAAACAAATTCCTTTTGC
>JAVVTM010000107.1:0-5284 GCA_036653655.1 Clostridia bacterium
CTTTTTCTAAACCCGTATTTTCGGCAGATAAAGCAATCAATTCTTTATCGTAATATTTGACGCCAAGTTTTTCGGCAAGTTTTTTGCCAACTTCTCTACCGCCTGAGCCATATTGCCTACCAATAGTTATAACAAATTTTTCCATAATTTGATACCCCCTTATTATGATTATTTGTTTATATATATATTTTAGCATATTTATTTGCAAAATTGAATAGTTTTTTTTATTTTGTTGCAAAACTTTATTTTTTAACCACATAAAGCGCTGTCGCTAAATATTAAAAAGGCTCAAGGTAAAATAAAAAGCGCAATTGCTAAATATTAAAATACAAAAGTTAAAATAAAAAACGGATAACATTGCATTATCCGTTTAATATAAACCTGTTTTATTTGTTTTGTTTAAGCTTATTTTACTTAAACTTTTTTGCATAAACTTATTTGCATAAACTTATTTGCTTAAGATTATTTACTTATGCTTATTTGTTTACGCTTATTTGTTTTGCTTAAGATATTTGTTTTGTTTAAGTTTATTTGTTTAAGCTTTCAAAAAATCGCAAATACCACTAAAAATAATGCCCAACGCAGTAGCTCCAGCATCAGGATATGTCAAGCTTCTTTCGCCAACATAAGATGCTCTACCTCTTTTGGCAACCATATTTTTTGTAGCTTCAGCGCCAGCAATTGCAGCGTTAGCGCCTTTGCGTAATGCAGACAAAACATCTTCGCCGTCAACTGCGCATTTTGCAAGAGTTTCGCCACAAGGGATTGCAGCGTCAAGCAATGTTTTATCGCCAGCCTGTGCGCCACCAATACGCATAACGCCCTCAACGCCTGCATTAAAAGCCTCGGCAAATTCTGCCAAGCTCAATTCAGGTTTGCCTTTTGCGCTTCTTGCAAAAGATTTAAAAGCAGTGCCCCAAATAGGGCCAGATGCGCCACCGCAATTTTCTGCAATAATCATACCGCAATCTTTAACAAATGCGCCAATATCATCATTAGAAAGAGCGCTCCATTCTGCCTTAAGTTGTTTGAACCCTTTAGCAATTGACATACCAAAATCGCCGTCGCCCGCTGCTGAGTCTAGCTCGCAAAAAGGCACTTCGTTTTTGATAATAATATCTGACATTACATCTACCATAGAAATAATATTTTGTGTTGTTAAGCTTTTCATATTGTCCTCCTACATTTTTAACGCTGGGGTATCGCACTTGTAGTTTAGCAACGCTTTTAATTGTCTATCCAATTTTAGCACGCTTACAGATGCGCCCGCCATATCAATTGATGTCATATAGTTACCAACAAAAGATTTGCTAATAACAATATTTTTTTCGGCTAGCTGTTTTGCAACAGAGTTGTATAAAACATACAATTCTTGAAGTGGAGTTGCGCCAAAACCATTAATCATAACGCAAACTTCTTTAGCTTTGCCATCTTTACGAACACGCAATTTAAAATCTTTCAAAATGGCTTTAACCATTTTTTCTGCCAACTCATCACAAGTTTGCATTTTTTCTCTTTTAATGCCGGGCTCGCCGTGGATACCAACGCCGTATTCCAATTCGGTTTCACTTAAAGTAAAAGTTGGAGTGCCTTTTGCAGGTACGGTGCAAGATGTAAGCGCAAAACCAATAGAACGAACATTTGCGATAACCTTTTCGGCAACGGCTTTAACTTCGGCAAGGCTTTTGCCCTTTTCTGCGGCTGCGCCTGCAATTTTGTGCACCAAAACAGTGCCTGCAACGCCACGCCTGCCTTGAGTGTACAAGCTGTCTTTAACGGCGATATCATCGTTGACATAAACCTTTTCAACTGTAATATCATCGTCCATTGCGTCCTCTGCGGCGGTATTAAAGTTCATAATATCTCCGCTATAATTTTTTATTATAAGCAATGTGCCTTTGTTAGATTTTGTAGCTTTAATTGCGTTGTAAACTTGTGGCGCAGAGGGAGATGCAAAAACATCGCCACAAACTGCAGCGTCAAGCATACCTTTGCCAACAAACCCTGCGTGCGCAGGCTCATGACCGCTACCACCGCCAGAAATTAAAATAACTTTGTTAGGATTAATTTCTTTTCGTTTAATTATTTTGTATTTTGGCAAAAACTCCAAGGTGTCTGCGTGAGCTTTTGCAATGCCTTCACACATCTCAACAACAAGCGTTTCTGGTGTGTTTATAATCTTTTTCATAAAGCTCCTCCAAGTTTGTCAGCTGCCAAAATTGCAGCGGCAATTGTTTGTGGAGTAACAGGGAATGGCATATTGTCAACAGATTCGCCCGGAGTACAAGTTTTGTTGGCAACTTCCATAAGTTTTTCGTTAGACAAGCTTTCAATGCCAAAATCGGCTAAGCAAGTTGGCAAGCCCAATGATTTGCAAAAGTAAATAACTTCTTCAATTTCTTCGCTTGAAGCATTTTCCAATACCAATTGAACGATAGTGCCAAACGCAACTTTTTCGCCGTGGAAGAAGTGATGACATTCTTCAATAACGGTCATGCCGTCATGGATAGCGTGCGCTGCAGCCAAACCGCCACTTTCAAAACCTAAGCCAGAAAGTAAGATGTTTGCTTCGATAATATTTTCTAACGCTGGAGTAACAATATTAGCATCACATGCTAGTTTAGCTTTTAAGCCATCTTCTAGCAATGTTTGATAGCAAAGCTCGGCAAGCGCAAAAGATGCGTTTGTGCCAACAGCGCCACCAACACAGCTACCACCTGCGTTAACATGTCCAAATTTTTGTTTTGTAGCTCGTGCTTCAAAATATGTTGATAATGCATCGCCCATGCCAGAAACTAAAAATCTTGTTGGAGCTTTAGCAATAACAGCCGTATCAATTAACACAATGTTTGGATTGCTCAAAAAATATGCGTAATCATCAAAAGAGCCGTCTTCAAAATACATAACAGCGCTTGAAGAAGTTGGAGCGTCAGTAGCCGCAATAGTTGGGCAAACAATAACTGGTTTTAAGCTGTTGGCAACACATTTAGCGGTATCCAACGCTTTTCCACCGCCCAAGCCAACAATACAATCACAATCGTTTGCTTTTGCAACTGCGCGCAATCTTTCAATTTCTTTGCGTGAGCACTCGCCACCAAAATCGCTAACGATAATTTTAACGTCAGCTGTTTTTTGAGTTGTAGCAAGTTGGTCGGCAACTCGTTTAGAGTCATCTTTGTGGGCAATTAGCAATGCTGATTTTCCAAATAATTTAATAAAATTTCCCAAATTGTAAAGTTCATTTTCGCCTTGAACATACTTTGAGGGACAAATAAAAGCTTTTCTCATAATAAATCTCCTTTGCTTGTTCGTTTTTGTTAATTATAATCTCTTATGCCCCCTTTGTCAATATCAAACTTCAATTTTGACACAAAATTTTTTTTTAGTTATTTTAAATTTGGTTATGAAAATTGATAAATATCCGCGCAATTTTTTGCAATCAATTTTTTGAATAGGTTAATAATTAATTTACATAATTTTGCTTACACTAATTACATAATTTTGACTGTAACACTTTTGTACCATTTTAAATTAAGTTATGTTTACAGCGCTCACGCAAAATTTTGTTGCCAATACTTTAGTATAATGATATAATATTTTGAAATGAAAAAAACTAGAGAATTATTAAACATAATGCCAATAACAATTTTGGCAGGATTATTAACTGGTATTGTTGTTTCCTTATACAATATAATGATGGAGCACATATCAAAATTTTCCGCAACTATTTACCAATTTTGTGGTAACAATAAAATTTATATTTTGTTGCTATATTTTTGTTTAGTTGTTTTATATTTTGTTTCCTACTTTTTAATTTACAAGTGCGCGCCAAATGCAAAAGGCAGTGGCATACCACAGTCTATCGCTCTTATGAAGGGGCTATTTTCCATAAAATCATTGCACGCTATTGTTGTAGTTATTTTAGTTAGCGCAATTTCAATGTTAACGGGGCTTGCGCTTGGCAACGAAGGGCCTTCAATTTTTATTGGGTCGCTAATTTCCATTTTTGTTGCAAGAGCTTTTAAAAAGAATTTATTTGTCGAGCGTATTCTAACAACAGGTGGCGCAGGCGCAGGTATGGCGGTGGCTTTTAACGCTCCTTTATCGGGCATTATTTTTACCATTGAGGAGGGTTCTAAAAAATTATCCTTCACTTTTTTAACAAGCGTTATCATTTTGGTGCTAACTGCCAACTTCACTTCTATGTTAATTTTGGGCGATAGGGTTTACTTTAACTTTCCCTTTGAATATTTGCCTCTTTCTAAATATCCTTATTTGCTACTTATTGGCTTGTGCGCTGGCGTGTTTGGCGCAATATTCAACAAGCTTTTGCTTGCTACAAAACCGTTTTTTTTAAAGATGCAAACCAAAAAATTTAACTTCAATTTGCTAATCCCCTTTTTGCTAGCAGGCGTTATTGGGTTGTTTTTATTTGATGCGACAGGCGGTGGCTTTGCAACAATTAGCAAGTTGTTTAGCGACAATTTGACATTAAAAATGATTGCGATGGTTTTAGTTGTGCGTTTTTTGTACACAATAATTTGCGCAAATTCAAATATGATTGGCGGTTTGTTTGTACCTATGCTTTGCCTTGGCGCATTGTTGGGCGGTTTATTGTTTGGATTAATTGCAAAAATTGATGCATCATTGCCAAAAAATTTGTTAATACTATTAACGATGCTTGGCTTTTTTTGCGCTGTAACGCACAGCCCGCTTACGACAATTGCATTATCGGTGGAGTTAACTCGTTCGGCAAATTCGTTGTTTCCAATGTTTTTTGTTGCGTATTCTGCAATGATAATTGCAAAATTATTGCGCACAAAACCGCTTTATGAGGAATTGTGTTTGTTGCTAGACCACAACAAACTTAACGACGTACTTAATAAGGATAGCATTTTTGAATATACTGTTTGCGCAAACAGCTTGATTGATGGCAAAAAACCAGAAGAAATATCTTTACCAAACGACATCAACATTTTGTATATTATCCGCAACGAAGTTCAATATCACGCCGTTACAATCAAACGGATTGAGCCAAACGACAAAATTTATGTAGAAATTATTAGTTATGATGTAGAAAAATCTAAAAATATGATGAAATTAATTACAAGTAATATAAGAGAATTTGACAACTCGCAACAATTGTGATAAAATAGTTGCAATTAAGGAGAAAAGATGGATATAAATAGTTATTGTCAAGAGATTAAAGAAGATATCGAAAATTATGCAAAACTATCCTCGTCAAATAGTTATAAGGACAACTTTTTGTACACCAAATACGATG
>JAVVTM010000108.1:0-5186 GCA_036653655.1 Clostridia bacterium
GTTAAAATGCTATATAATTAGTGGGGTAGGAGAAATACATTGTCAAAAAAATTAATTAAACCAAAAAAATTAAATAGGGGCGACAAAGTTGCGGTTGTTAGTTTGTCAAGTGGCATTGCGGGCGATGAAGAAACTATTTGGCGATATTATGTTGGTAAGGAACGGCTAGAGCGCATTTTCGGGCTAAAAGTTGTTGAAATGCCACACACATTATCGGGCGATGATTACATTTATAATCACCCAAAAAAGCGTGCGGAAGACTTGATGAAAGCCTTTAGTGATAAAAGCATTAAGGCGATTTTTACTTGTCTTGGTGGCGTTGAAAGCATACGAATGTTGCCATATATCGACTATGATATCATAAAAAATAACCCAAAAATATTTTTAGGTTACAGCGACACAACAACGACAAATTTTATTTGCTACAAGGCGCGTGTTTCTTCATTTTATGGCGCAAGCGTACTAAGCGATTTTGCTGAAAATGTGCAAGTTCCGCAGTACACTATCGACCAAATTAATGATGTGCTGTTTTGCAACGAGGCTATTGGCGAAATTTTGCCCCCTGATGAGTGGATTTGTGGGCATTTAGATTGGAACGAGGATAATAAATACACCCAAAGAGAATACACCGAAAATGATGAATACGAGTTACTTCAAGGCAATGGCGTTGTAAAAGGCAGGCTAATTGGCGGTTGTTTGGAAGTTTTGGATATGCTAAATGGAACAGAAATATTTCCTAATGATGAAGATTTTAACCATGCAATATTGTTTTTAGAAACCTCTGATGACCACCCAACCCCCGTTACTGTTGAGTGCTTTTTGCGCAATTTTGCAGCGCGAGGAATACTAGCAAGGTTGAGCGGTATTTTGTTTGGCAAGCCTAGTGATGAGATTTTTTACGATGAGTATAAAGAGGTAATTTACAAGGTTTTAAATGAGTACAATTTGGGCGGTTTGCCCGTTTTGTACAACTTAAGTTTTGGACACACCGAGCCAAAAATGTGCTTACCTTATGGCGCAATGGCTGAAATAAACTGCGAAGAAGTTACATTTAATATTTTAGAATCTGGCGTTAAATAACATTAAATAGCGTTATAAAATAGTTTTGCCAAAAAAAATGAGTTTTGCATTGAGCAAGACTCATTAACTTTTGCTAGATTGTTATCCTTGATTTGCTTTTTTAGCAATTTTATAATTTTTTGTTCTCTCATTTTTTTTGCTTTTTGCGCTTTTTAATATCAATTATTTTTTTGGCGTTTGCGCTTTTTAATATCAATTATTTTTGTTGTTTGCGTTTTTAAAGTATCGACTGTTTTTTGTTTTTAGCAATTTTAAAAATATTTCATTAAAAATTAAAACTACATTTTATGCCACCGTGTTTTTGCATAAAGTGCAAATTTTTACTTTGCAAATTTGCCAATTTTAAGCATTTTTGACGCTTCTAATAATCGGTCTATATCCGCTTGTTCTTGTTTGCCAAAAATGTTTGGCGCAACATTAACCACAAGCAAATTGTTTTGATTAATCAAGTGTGTATATTTGTCGGCGATAAACTGCGCTTCTACCAATTTATCCACTGTATATTTTGTATCCCAAAACCAATTGCTCATATTTCTTATGCAAATTGTCGCCTCAAATGGCAAGTAATATTGTTTGCCTTTATATTTGTACAATTTTGGGTCGTTTTCTGCCGTAAAATTTGGGTCCCACAGCCTAAAATCGCTTGGAAAATACCTAATTGGCATATTTTCAACACATTTTTCTGGCATATATTTTGGGCTGTTCCACCCTCTAAAGGTGTCTTTCCCTATTGTAGTATTAACCGCCATTGCGCAATTTGGTTGCAATGTGTGCACTAAATCGTACAATTTTGGCAAATCCCACAATTTTGCCTTCTTTTTGTCCCAACCGCCATCTAGCCAAAGTTCAACAACTTCGCCGTATTTTCCGTTTAACAATTCTGTCAATTGGTTGCACATATATTGTACATACTGCTGGTGGTTTTTGTAGCAAGGCTCGTGCCTATCCCACAATGAGTAATATAAGCCCAATTTTATGCCATATTTTGCGCAAGCTTGAGATACTTTAGCAATCACATCGGTTTTATTTGATGTGTTTTTAACGCAATAATCGGTGTATTTTGTATCAAACAAGCAAAATCCATCGTGATGTTTTGTAATGATAATAACATATTGCATACCAGCGTCTTTAGCGTTTTTAACCCAACTATCCGCATCAATTTCTGGCGGATTGTAGCTTTGCAATGGCAATTTACCATCTGACCATTCCGTATCGTTGAATGTATTTATACCAAAATGGATAAACATACCATATTTTCTTTCAATTTGCGCTTGTTGCACTGCGTTTGGTTTTGTTGATGGTTGTAATGTTATCATAATTTCTCCTACCGTTTGTATTAATACTATTTTAACATATTTTTTTTGCTTTTACAAGCCGTATTTTTTTGCATAAAAAAAGGCTATCTGTTGCCAAATAGCCTCTGTTTTTATTAGGTTTTACAATATTTTACATCGTTATTTGCCACAAAAAGTGGCTAAATTTTGCATTATTAACATTTGCATTGTTAACCTTTGTGCTGTTAATCTTTGCGTTGTTAATCTTTTGCGTTGTTTGGATAGTGATAGATGTTGCCCTGAAAGTTTTCCATTACAACTTCTTTATCATCTTTTGATATAACATAGTTGTAATTTATTGGGGTTTTGCCTCCGCCGTGAGGCGCATCTATAACATATTTTGGCACTGCGTAACCAGAGATATTGCCGGTTAATGCGTGCATAATATCAATGCCTTTATCAACCGTTGTCCTAAAGTGGCTAATGCCCAATGACAAATCACATTGATACAAGTAGTAAGGTTTTACCCTTGAGTGGCACAATTTTAAAAGTAGTTCTTTCATTGTTTCAACGTTATCATTGACACCTTTTAGCAAAACTGTTTGGTTGCCTAATGGTATGCCTGCGTCAACAATTTTTTCACACGCTTTTTGCGCTTCTGGGGTTAGCTCTTGAGGGTGATTAAAGTGAGTATTAATCCAAATTGGTTGGTATTTTTTTAGCATATTGCAAAGTTCATCATCAATACGCATAGGCATAACAACCGGTGTCCTTGTGCCAATACGAATAATATCAACGTGAGGGATTTGGCGCAATGCCGAAATAATACACTCCAAACGCTCGTTGGACATTGTAAGAGGGTCGCCACCAGAGATTAAAACGTCTCTTATTTCGGTGTGAGCCTTGATGTAATCTAGCGCATTATGGAAACTTTTTTCTGAAATGCACCTATCGCCTTCGCCAACCATTCTTCTTCTTGTGCAGTGTCTGCAATACATTGAACATTTGTATGTTACCAAAAATAGCACTCTATCTGGGTACCTGTGCACAAGGTTTGGTACGGGGCTCATTTCTTCTTCGGCAAGTGGGTCTATTAAATCGTTTTCATCAACGTACATTTCGTTAATAGAGGGAACAGCTTGTTTTCGTATGGGATCGTTTTTATCGTTTTTATTGATTAATGATGCATAATAAGGAGTAATCGCCATTTTAAACTTTTGCAAACATTGTGATATTTGCTCCTTTTCAGTTTCATCTAAATCAATAATTTTTGATAGGGCTTCTACTGTGGTAATTCGGTGAGCAAATTGCCATTTCCAATCGTTCCAACCCGCAATTTTTTCTGCATAATTAATGTTATTATCCATTTTTATCCTCTACCTAGTAATTATTCTGTAATCGAGCTATTGCATTTTTCATTATAGTTTGGACAGTAGTATCGTAATCTACTGAACAAAACCCCGTAATCATTGGGAAATCACTATAATTTGGCGCAAGCCCTGGAAGTGGATTGATTTCAATAAAGTATATATCGTTTGTTTTTGACATCATAAAATCGATGCGCGCAAAATCTTTGCAATCAAGGCTAATAAATATCTTTTTAGCTATATCCATCATTTTTTGCATTACATCTTTATCCATTTTTGGTGGACATTCTAACCTTACATAATTTAAAAAATCTTGCTTTACGCTGTAAGAATAAAGGTTGTAATCTTCTGTAACTTTTTTGGTGTAAACAATTTCCATTGGGAAAAAGGCTTTTACATTTTCGCCATTGCCAAGCAATGCGACAGTAAATTCTCTGCCAACAATAAATTCCTCCACCAACATTGCAGAATTGTAATTGTCAAAATTCTCTTTAAGCAACGCAACTAACTCCTGCTTGTTTTTAACAACGCTATTGTTAGAGATACCTTTACTAGAACCTTCTGCGTTGGGTTTTACAATAACAGGAAATTTAATGCCGTTAAGTTTTGACAATTTGTCGGTTTTTTGAATTAGCTTAGATTTTGGAGTATTTATTTTAAAAGTGGATAGCACACGCTTTGTCAACGCTTTATCAAGCGCAATTGCAAGCGTGGTTTCATCCGAACCCGTAAACGGTATGTTTAACATTGTCAATATGGCAGGCACTTGAGATTCTCGCCCTCTTTGACCAATCCCCTCTGCAATATTAAAAACAAAATCGACATTAGCTTTTTTAATATTTTCTACAAAATTAGCGTCCATTTCTACCAATTCTACTTGATAGTTTGCTTTTGATAACGCATTTCTGATTGCATAAACTGTGTCTATACTGTCATACTCTGCTTGGGCGTCTGCGGTTTTTTGAGCCACATTTTTTTGCTTTAAGTTGTACACTATGCCAATCTTTTTAATCGACATAGGAGAACTGTCCAAATCTTCCATATTTCACCTTTTTTTGTAATGTACAATGTTTTATTAATTGACATAATTTTATACTCTAATATATGCTTTGTCAATGGTTTTTACAAAATTTTTTTAATTTTTTTTTATAAAAAAAACTTGGCAAACTTTCAATTAAAACTACGCAAAAAATAGTGTATTTTTATGCATAAAAAATTGCGTTTTAAGGGCGTAAAATTTGTGTAACTTTGTAGCCTGCATTTTCAATTACAGCCCTAATTTGCTGGTCTGTAACGGTTTTTGGAGCAACTAGGTTTGCGCAATTATTTTGCAAATCAACTTGCGCCAAAACTCCGCTAATTGTATTTAATGCATTTTGCACTCTGCCACTACAATGCGCGCAACTCATACCCTCAATTATCACTTTAATATTGTCATTGTTTTCCATTTTCAAATCTTTCTTCT
>JAVVTM010000109.1:0-5178 GCA_036653655.1 Clostridia bacterium
AACTGTTTTGCTCGTATAACTGCGTTTTCTTCAAAAATATTATTTTTCAAAATATCTTTTGCAATAATATTTTCTGCAATCGGCGTAAAGCCAACGCCATGAATACAAAATTCTTTATAAACTTCGCCTTCCATTTTTGGCAAATAATATTCTCCTGCGGTTAAAGCGACAACATATTTCATATTGTCAAAATAAAATTCTCGCTGAGCCACGCCTTTGCCATAAGTTTTGTTGCCAATAATTTGTATGTTTTTGTAATATTGTAAAATGCCAATCAACGCTTCGCTTGCAGATGCCGAATGACCATCGCACAACACAACCATATCAAAATTTTTAATGCGTTTGCCCAAATAATCATTGGTATATTGCACCGGTTGAGATGAACCGTTGTTAACCACAAAACTTTCGACAACAGAATTAATGCGCATTGGCGTACTCTTAGGCATATCGATTTTCATTAAAAACAAGTTGTTACTTTCGCCATTGCTTTCAATTAATAATGGCGCAATTTTAGCTAAAATATCAACACCGCCACCGCCATTGCCACGCAAATCTAAAATCAATTTGTTGTTTCCGCTCTGTTCAAAATCGTAGCACGCTTGCACAAAATCTTGCACGGCAGTGCCCGTAAAAGAAACTAACCTAATATATCCTGCATTGGTATCTGGGTCGTCAATATAATAAGCGTTTTTGCCTTGAGCAATATCTTTTGCGCAGGAAAATGTGTAGTAATTTGTGCTAATTAACTCGTCGCCTTGCTTAACAATTGTTAAGTTTACAACATTATCTTGCCTCATTAAATTTTGCAAAAACGATTGTACAGCGCCATTAACTCTTGTGCCATTAACCTCAACAAGCATATCGCCCCTGCCAATAGTTGCAAGGTTTTTATCAACGCCAGCAGGCGCTTTTGTGCAAGTTGCAGTTGCTACTGGTTTGTTTGGATGAACTAGCGAAACAACATATTCGTTATAATCGGTAACGCTAAAAGTTAGCCCAACGGTTGGTTCTAAAACGGATAAAACATCATTAACATACATTCCAGAAAATGCATCGAGGTTACCCGCCATTGATGCGGCAACCATAATTTGAAATTCTTCATAAGAAATATCTTTGTAGTAATTTTGCTTAATCAACTTGTACATTTCTTCCATAAGTGGCAAATCGGTAACCATATCCTTAGCTTTTGAGGTTACGCCATTAATGTTTAGGCCAATAAAAACACCGCCAATCATCATTGCGATTAACGCCAAAATAATAACTACGCTAATAATTATTTGCGTTTTTTTGCTAAATTTTTTATTTGGTTCGTATTCTTTGTAAATTTCATTAAATTCCATAAATCACCTTACTATGCTTTTTTCTGTATAAAAATCAAACACATAACACTTTGCGCTAATATTTATACCATTTATTATATCACTATTTTCGCCAAAAGAAAACACTATCTTTTCATCAACAAAATTATCGCTCAAAATTTTACAATTAATTTGCAATTCTCGCTGGTCGTACAAAATATAATACGCTTGTTGCCGTTTAATTAAAACTCCTTCATAAAATAAAAAATTTGGGTTTAAAAGTTTTAGCGCCATAACGCACTTTGGGTTTTGAGTAATTTCACTTTGGTTTCCAAATTGCAAAAATTGCGAAAAATGCATTACTCCAACATTGCTAGCAAAGCATTCGCCAAGTAAATTTGTTGCGTAAATTACTGCGCCCTTAACCTTAAAAATTTCTCCCTTCAAAATTTCAAACAATGTTTTTCTATCTTCTTCGTTAAGCTTTAAAAGTGGATTATCAATCAAATATAAATCGCTTTCCCTAATAAAAATTTTAGCAAGTTCCACTTTCGCCTTTTCTAAAATTGATAGTTTTTTATGCTTTTTTTCCAATACACCGCCTATGTCAAAAACATCGCAAACATAATTAAGCCGTTTTAAAATGTACTCATTTGAACACTTTCTTAACTTTAGCGGATAAATTAAGTTGTTTTTAATATTTTTTAATTTAAAAAAACCATTGTCAACATTAATAACAAAATTTCTATCTTTTAGCGCTATATTATTAATATCCTCGCCCTCTAAAAAAATGTTGCCCTCAAAACTTTCCAGACCTGCTAAAACCCTTAAAAGTGTTGTTTTGCCTGCCTTATCCTCGCCTAAAACACAAATTTTTTCGTTTTTTGACATGCAAAAATTTGCATTATCCAAACTTATTGGGCTTCCAAAATATGTTTTGCTAACGCGTTCAATTTTAAGGTAATTTTCTTTATTCATATAGGTATTATAACCATAAATAAATAATATTTCAAGTCATTATCAAATTTACTCAAATTTACATTGAATTTTTATTTAAAGTATTATATAATATAGGTGGTGGAGAAAATTATAATATGGATTACTTAAAAACAAATAAAAAATTTTTAGTTAATGATATAGCCATTAACCAATATGTTATTGAAAAATCACATAGTGGTTATGTGGTTTTAAATAAAAAAAAATATTTAGATTTAACTTGTGGAAATGGTTCTACAATTTTTGGGTTTAACAACAAATTTATTTCTAAACAAATTACTGACCAGCTAAACAACGCTTTAACTTTGCCAAGCAACTATATTTCTACGCTAAAGTGCGAGTTAGCCGTTAAATTTTGCTCATATTCACATCTTAAAAAGTGTTTTGTAACCAATACAACGCAAAACGCACTGGATTATTGCCTTATGTTTGCGCAACAATTTTACTACAAACAAGGCTTAAAGCGTGATAAAATTATTGCGGTAAATTGCCACGATTTTAATGAAAATTACATCAATATTACTCAAAATGAAGCCGATTTGCACGACGCTTGCAACAAACCTAATGTTTGCGCTGTGCTACTAAATTTGGTTGATTTTGAGGATAAATACGATGTTATAAGCCCAACATTTATTACTAAAGCGCGTGAATTTACAAAATTAAACAACTTAATTTTAATTATTAACGAAACTTATTCTGCCATTAAAACAGGCGCATTTTTTAGCTTTCAAAAATTTGGCATTAAGCCCGATATGGTAATTGTTGGCGACAGCGTAACCAACGGCTTGCCTTTTGGCGCTGTTCTTATGAAAGAAGCTATCGCTGAATTTGCTGAACCAATGCTTACTATCGAAAATGAAAATCTTTTAAGCTACGCAGTTGCGGTTGCGGTTTTTGACAAGTATACCGATAGCAAAACTATTGCAAAACAAACCGATTTGCAAGAATTAATTAAAAAATTATTAGTAAAAATTAACAACAATTGCATTGAAACAATTAGTAACATTGGCTTTTGCGTTAGTATTGGCTTTGTTAAAGATTTTTCTACTGAAAAACTTAAAATTGCATTGTATAATAAAAAGATTTTAGCTTTTTTTGAAAATGACATTTTAACAATCAACTTCCCTGTTAGCGTTAGCGAAGGCAAAATTAAATTTGTTTTAAAAACATTGCGTAAAGTTTTGTTAAAGCTTAACCCTGCCGTTAAAACAAGCAAAAAAGTTAAGGCAAAAACCGAAACATTGCTAACCATAGAAGAAGAAAACACCGCCAAACAAGCTAAAATTAAAAACAAAAACAAAAATAAAAACAAACAAGCAGAGCAACAAATTCCATTGCCAAGTTCTTTAAAAAAGCTTGATGATTTTGTGCATACATTAGAAAGCGACACCTCATTAAATGTTGAAAATGCTTCGTTAAACGCTAAAAATAAAGCGGTAAATATTGAAGATATTCCGTTAAACACTAAAAACAGAGCGGTAAATATCGAAGATGATTCATTAAATATTGAAGATATTCCATTAAATACTAAAAATAACGGCTCATTAAATATCGAAGACACCCCGTTAAATGCTAAAAATAGGTCGTTGAATATTGAAGATATCCCCACTGATAATTTGAGTGTTGAACCTATTGTCCCACTCAGCAAAAAGGAACTTAAGCTACAAAACAAGGAAAACAAAAAATTAGAGCAAGCAAAAATCAAAGAAGATAAAGAGTTAGCGCAAGCAAAAATTAGAGAGGATAAGGAACTAGCGCAAGCTAAACAAAAAGAAGATAAGAAAAATAAAAAGGCTAATAAAAACAAAATCGAGCCTCCTTCACGAGATGAATTGGACAGTATAAATGAAAATATTGATGAAGAATACGCTGCCCTATCGCACATGGTAATTAGGGAAGAACCAAAAGCACTAAAAGAAAACTCTAATATGTTTATGGATACGATTACCGAAGCGGACTTTGTTGTTGAAAAGGTGCAAACAAACAAAAGTGGTAAACGCATTTTTGATAATGATTTTTTTGTTAGCGAAAAAGATTTTAAAGGCGATGTAAACAGCAATCAACCTAAAAAAAGCAATTTTGACCAACCTTTTACTGAAAGCAAAATTAGTGATAGTTTTACGGTAGACAAAAATGATTTTAGCTCAACAGAAACCAACAGCGCTTACGAAAAAAAGCAAAGCACTTACAACCCACCACAAAATGGTGCAAGCAAACCAAACAGCTTCAATCAACCACAAAATGGCGCAAATAATCAAGCGGAAAATAAAAGTTATAGCTCGCCTGAAAAGCAAAACAGCTACAATCAGGGGGAAAGTGGCGCAAACAAGCCATATCAAGGGCAACCAAACTACCGCTCGCAATCAGAAAATGTATCTTCTAAAACAGAAAACAAAAATACTTACATAAAAGAAGAAAATAAAATTTCAAGTGGCGCAAGTATTGGCGAACAAATTAATTTTAAAGATTCGCCATTGCAAGAAAAGTTGTTAGAAATTTATAACAAAAAATATAAAGACCAACCGGAAGAAGAAAAACCTATCGCAAATTCTGCCTCACGGTTTAGCGCAGATTCAGCAGAAAAACCTGTTGCAAATTCTCAACAAAATAGCGCTTTGCCTAAAGATGAATTTGAAGATATTTATCAACAAAACACCTCATTTACTAAGCAAGAAACCTCATCTAAAACAAATTACAAAACAATATTTGATGATTTTAGTGATTCGGAGTATTAAAAAGCGCAACTTACTTAGTAGTAAAATAAAATTTAATATGATTTAAATTAAAAAAACAAGGCTTACTACCTTGTTTTTGTTTGCAATTTATAAAAAATATTATTACTATTATAAAGAACATTAATTATATAAAAAATCATTTTCATTAT
>JAVVTM010000110.1:0-5127 GCA_036653655.1 Clostridia bacterium
TCCAACAACACGTCTGCCTTAAAAGGAACAATTTTTTCGCCATACATTTTGCTGTTTAAATTGTCGGGAGATGTTGTTTTATCCGCATCATTTTTGTGGATATAAATTTTTGCCTGCCTATTTTGAAAGTAACTGCAAGCGCCAATATGGTCGTAATGACCGTGCGTTAACAACACATATTTAACCACTAAACCTTGCTTTTCTAGCGCTTCTTCAATATCTTTTGCCTTTTCGCAAGGGTCAATCAAAATTGCTTCGCTACTGCCCTCGACATGAAGAACATAAGCGTTAGTTTGCAAATACCCTAAAACAATTTTTTCTATAACCATTTTTAACCTACTTTTCTCCTATTACTTAAAATTTTATTTATTAAGCTGTTAACTTTTAAATTTTACTTTGCTTTAATTCATATTTTATTAAGCTGTTAACTTTTAAATTTTACTTCGCTTTAATTCATATTTTATTAAGCTGTTAAATTTTTTAACCAATTATTTTATTTAAAATTTCGCTTGTTAAACAGTTAAATTTTGTAACCATTTGCTTTGCTTTAAAATTCCTCTTGTTAAATGGTTAAATTTTGTAACCATTTGCTTCGCTTTAATTTTACTTTGTTGAACGATAAACATCTTTAATGCCTTCAACCATACGAAGTTTGGTTATTAAAATTTCCAAATCGTTGATGTTGCTAATTTCCACGCCAAGATTTACAATTGATGTATCAGTTTCGCTATCGGCGCGCATATTTAGCTTTACAATATTAAACTTCATACTATTAATTACGCTAGAAATATTTAACATCAATTTGCCACTATTAAAGGCAATAATATCCAATGACGCAATAAATTTTTTTGTAATATCCGCTGGCCATTCCGCCTCAATAATCCTTTCATTTTCAACATTTTTCATATTAGGACAATCAATACGGTGGATAGAAACACCCCTGCCTCTTGACACATAGCCAACAATTTTATCACCCGGCACTGGCTTGCAACATTGCGACAATCTTATTAAAAAATCATCATAACCCTTAATCAAAACGCCAGAATTTGATTTTTTGTTGATATTATTGACATTTTGAGTTTGCGCCTCGGCAATTTCAATCACTTTTTTGCCAGTTTGCATATCCCTTTTAAAGTAATCAATAAGCCTTAAAAGCACTTGGTTTGTTGTAAATCTGCCATAGCCAACAGAAGCGTAAACATCTTCAATGTTAGCTAATGAGTATCTGGATTTTACATATTCAAACCACTTTTTATTGCTAATAAGTTCCGCCAAATTGTAGCCTCTGCGCTTTGCCTCACGCTCTAGCAATTCCTTGCCACGCTTGATGTTTTCATCCTTCATTTCCTTTTTGTAGAAATTACGGATTTTAGATTTTGCGCTGTTAGTTTTAACAAATTTTAGCCAATCACGGCTTGGGCCTTTTGAAGCGTTTGAGGTGATAACCTCAACAATATTGCCCGTTTCTAGCACTGTATTTAGCGGTACCATTTTGCTATTTATTTTGACGCCAACACACTTATTGCCAACCTCGCTGTGCACATTATAGGCAAAATCTACGCCCGTTGCGCCACTTGGCAAATTTATAACGTCGCCTTTTGGCGAAAAAACAAACACTTCATCGGTGTACAAGTCCATTTTTAACGAATCTAAAAACTCTTTGCTGTCTTTAGCTTCTTTTTGCACTTCCATAACTTCATAAAGCCACTTTAGTTTGTCGGCAATCATATCGTTGTTATTTAGCTTGCCTTCTTTGTACTTCCAATGCGCCGCAACGCCATATTCTGCAATTTTATGCATTTCTTTTGTGCGTATTTGTATTTCGAAGGGAGAACCATATTTTGTAATAACAGTTGTGTGCAATGATTGATATCCACTGGGTTTGGGCATTGCAATGTAATCTTTAAACCTGCCGGGAAGTGGCTTCCACATTGTATGTATTGCGCCCAAAACCGCATAGCAATCTTTAACGCTTTCAACAATAATCCGCACAGCCATTAGGTCGTAAATTTGGTCAAAAGTTTTACCGCTTTGCATTTTTTTATAAATGCTGTACAAGTGTTTTGGCCTGCCGTTAATATCCCCTTTTATGCCCAATTCTTCAAGTTTATTATAAATTTCTGCAGTTACAGTTTCCAAAAACTTTTGGCGCTCAACTTTTTTACTGCTAATTGTTTCTACCAACGCATAATATTCATCCTTGTACAAATATTTCATACAAGTATCTTCCAACTCGCCTTTTAAATTTGAAATGCCAAGCCTTGCAGCGATAGGCGCATAAATATCCAATGTTTCCTTTGCTGTTTTTTGTTGGCTAGCCTCGTTTTTATAACCTAATGTTCTAACATTATGCAATCTATCTGCCAATTTAATAATAATAATACGCAAATCTTCCGACATAGCAAGCAACATTTTGCGCAAATTTTCCGCTTGTTCCTCTTCTTTTGTCTTAAATTGAAGTTTGTCCAATTTGGTAACGCCGTTTACAAGCACAACAACATTTTTGCCAAACTCTTTTTCTAATTGCTGTTCGGTAGTGGGGGTATCTTCTAAAACATCGTGCAACAATGCAGCCTCAATAGTTTCAAAATCTAAGCCTAAATCAACTAAAATTTCTGCAACCGCCATTGGATGAATAATATAATCTTCACCAGAAACTCGTTTTTGTCCCTCGTGAGCGCACTTTGCATACTCATATGCTTTTATTATTAAATCATAGTTTTCTTTACTATAATTATTTTTTATTTTAAGCTTAAAATCTTCTTCCATTATACTCCAAAAGTTTTTTTAATTTTGCCTTACAAGTTGCAATAATTTTTTGTAATAAGCAGAATTATCTAGGCTTGTTGTAACTTTGCTATCAACAAAAATATATCCGCTTTCATCAAACTTTACAAGCTTTAAATCGTAAAAAACAAAAAAAGCTAAGTAAAAAGTTTTAATATCCAACTGCAAACTCTGCGACAAATCTTTGCCAATTTCCGTAATGGTTTTGTACTGTTTTGGCGCATTTTTTATCGCTTTAAAAATGTTGCCCAATGTTTGATAGTTGGGACAAACACTAGATATTAAGGTTATTATATCATTAATAGCGCCTTTTACAACATAAATTTGACAATTTTTGCTAATATTTAAATAATCTATCCATTGTTTTGCCAACACGCCATCTAAAAAAACAATGTTTTTGTAAAATCTTAAATCTTCCTGTTCATTAATCCCAAAAACAATTTTATTTAAAGGGTTTAATGTGTCAAAATTTTGCGTGATAATTTGTGCGTTGTGATTGGCAAAAAACTCTTTTGTCGTTTTAAAAGTTGCAAAATTAAACGCCACAAAAAGCGTGCCAAAACTTTGCTGTACAAATTGCAAACACTGCTCTTGTGTGGTTTCTTTAATGTTAAAAACGCTTTCGTCGCCCTTGTTTAACTGGTTAAAAAACTTGGCGTAAACAGCGACATTTTCGTATTGTTCGGCAATAACATTTTTTATTAGACATTTGCAATAGTCGTAATTTTTGTAAATTTCATAAGCGATATCAACAAAAAAAAGTTTTTGTGTTTCGCCACTCCACAAATCTAAATTTTGATAGCTATTAAAGCCCAACAAACTGAGTTGCTTGTTTTGATATTTAATGTGGTTTGTTTGCGCAATACGCACAAAAGGTATTTCACCAGCCTTAAACATCAGTGTCGGCTTTTGATTTCCCTCGCCAAAAGGCTCTAAAACTAAAAATTCCTTGGCTAAATCTGTATCCAAAGCGCTAATATCACACTCAATATCATATGTGATTTTTGGCAAAAACAATGCGTTATTAAAGTTATTTTGCATATATTCATTTATAACCAAAACAAAACTTTCAATATTTTGCGCGCTAACCGTTAGCCCACAAGCCTTGCTATGCCCGCCAAATTTGACCAAATAACTGCTTACAGCCTTAACACATTCAAAAATATTAACGCCATCAATACTCCTGCCCGAACCTTTGTAAAATTCGCCATCTTTTGTTAGCAAAATTACTGGCTTGTTAAACTGTTCAACAAGCTTGCTTGCAACAATACCCAACACGCCATCTTGCCAGAGGTCGCTGTACAAAACAATGATATTTTTGTTGTAAACATCATAGTTTTCTAGCTTTTCTAAACAATCTTGCAACAAATCGGCAGTTAATTCTTGCCGTTGCGTGTTTAGCGCAACAATTTTTTCGACCAATGTTGACAACATAAAATAATCGTTTTCGACAAACAAATCAACCACAATAATAGCGCTACCCAACCTGCCCACTGCATTAATTTTTGGAGCGATAGAAAAAGCGATATCAGTAGAATTAACTTGCGCCTTGCCACTTGCCTTTAACAATAATTTTAAGCCCTCGCAAGTTGTGTTGTTAATTGCGTCTATGCCCAATTTAACTAAAACCCTGTTGTCATCTATCAAGGGCACAACATCTGCAATTGTTGCAATAGTAGCGATATCAATGTATTTTAACATTGTTGCGGTATCACTTAATGTTTGCACCAAGCGTAAAACAATGCCAGCGCCACAGTAAAAACTAAAGCAATTTGCATCAATTTTTGGGTTTACAATTAAGCAATTTGGTAAAGTTTCCATTGGCTCGTGGTGGTCGGTTACAATAACATCAACGCCCAAAACATCTTGAATATATTCCACTTCTGCGCACGAGGTTATGCCACAATCAACCGTAATTATTAAATCGGGAAAATAGTTTTCGCAAATATATTCTAACGCTTCAATATTTAAACCATACCCCTCTGTATGCCTATCGGGAATGTAGTAACTAACATCTGCCCCACAACTACGCAAGTACAACATAAATATTGAAATTGAGCAAATTCCATCACAATCGTAATCGCCATAAATTACAATTTTTTCGTTATTATTAATTGCCTGCGTAATTCTTGCGCAAGCTTCGGCAACATTTTTAATTTTAGAAAAATCACATAATTTTGTAATATCTGAATGCAAAAAAGCTTCAATCTTCTCTTTGCTGTCAATACCACGCAAAAGCAACGCTTCTACTGTTATTTTTGACAACTTGCACACATCTGCAAGTTTATCAATTTGGGTTTTATCTACAATTGTACTTTTTTCAATATTCATAGATTAATT
>JAVVTM010000111.1:0-5090 GCA_036653655.1 Clostridia bacterium
ACAAGCTTTCAAAACTTCTTCCAGACCTTTGTGCAGATAAGCGGTCTTCTCTTGTAATTCTGTATAAATATCAGGCTTGTTTTTCAATTCCTTCAGCAAGGTAAATCCGGCAATCATTGCCAATGGATTTCCACTCAAAGTACCCGCCTGGTATACATTTCCAAGCGGAGCAATATGGCTCATAACTTCTTTTTTACCGCCAAATGCGCCAACGGGCATTGCGTTAACCGTAAACGAAATTGAAGAAATCGTCAGCACAAACCTAGATAAAGTTGTTATTATTGATGAGGCATACACCTCGTTTGCTCATCAAAGCGCTTTAACGCTAGTTGCAAAATATGAAAACTTGTTAATTGTTAAAACTTTTAGCAAAAGTTACAACTTAGCTGGCGTAAGATGTGGTTACGCTGTGGGCAACGCCAACCTTATTAATGGCTTAAAACGGGTTAAAAACAGTTTTAATAGCTACACTGTTAACTATATGACAGAAAGGATTGCCGCCGCTAGTTTACTTGATTTTAACTATCATATGAGCACAGTAGAAACCATAATCGCAATTAGAGATATTGTTTCTCAAAAAATGAGAATGTTAGGTTTTAATGTTTTGCCATCATCAGCCAATTTTATTTTGGCGGAACATAGCGAAATGGAAGGCAATGAGTTGTACAAAAGATTGAAGGAAAGAGGCATTTTAGTTAGATATTTTAACAAACCGCGCATTTCCAATTTTATACGCATCACAGTTGGCAAGCGTGAGGATATGGAAACATTTTTAGAAATCATTGCGGATATTTTGCAAATATATTAAAATTAGTTGTCGCTATTAAATATCATAAAGGCAAAAGCATTAATACATATAGCTTAAAAGTGATGTTAATAGGTTTGCAGAGGCGCAGTTTTGCGCAGGTGTTGCAACTTAAAAAGGAAAGGTTAAAAATTTATAGATATTACAAAATTATTATACAGGAGAGGTTATGAAAAAGAAATTAGGGGTATTTTTATTACTTGTCGCAATTTTAGCTTGCGCATTTGGTTGTGGTGGCGGAGATATTACTCCAGCCAGCAAAGAATTGGCATTTGATGCAAATGGCAATTTTAGGATATTGCAATTAACAGATATTCAATTAATACAGGCTGGTTTAGAGCCAAATACAAAAGCGCTTTTGGACACGGTAATTGATAGCCAAGCGCCAGATATGATTATTATCACAGGCGATAACACCAGTAGCGAAGACTTTAGCAGCATTAAAGATAAAGCTACGGCAAAAGCTGCATTGCTTGCAGTACACAAAGAAATTGTTGATTATATGACAAGCAAAAACATTCCTTGGAGCGCAACTTTTGGTAATCACGATGCATTGTACGGCATTGCGCCAAAGAGTGAAATTTTTGATGTATACACAAAAAGCCCTACATATATTGGTGGTTGGGCAACAGATGCATATGCAAATTGCTATGTGGACAAAGAAGCTGGCAATGAAATTGAAAATACAGCAAGCGGTTACAACATAAAAGAAGGCACATACACAAACTTTAGTATTCCAGTAAAATCAAACGACAAAAGCAAAACGCTTTATAACATATATTTGTTTGATTGCCAAACAAGTATGAATAAATATTTGCCAATTTTAGACAGCCAAATTGCGTGGTATGAAGCGCAAAGAGATGCCCTAAAGGCTGCAAACGGCGGAGCATATGTGCCATCAATTTTATTTACGCACGAATCTGCTGAATCATTTAAAAATGCTTATCACAACAAAGACAACAGCGAAATTGTTTCTAAATATTATGGCGAAGTGGGAGATGGCGATGTTTTCCCTCCAGAAAATGGCGCAAATTTTGATGAAGCTGTACTTTCTGCTGGCGATATGAAAGGTATGTTTTTTGGGCACGACCACTTGAATACTTTTAACGCTGTTGTTAAAAATAACGGGCACAAAGTGTTTATGGCTTATGCAAGAATATCTAGTTTTGCTAAATATATGTATGCAAATTTGCCAATGTCATATAGCAGAGGCGGAAGAATTATTGATATTAAAGCTGACGGAAATTTGACATCATTTGATGTTAGTTGCAAAGCTACAAACAAGGCTTACACACAGTTTGAAGTTAATACCCAATATCAAATTGATTTAAGCAAAGATTAACATTTTAATTAAGAAAGATTAATACTGATTAACATAAAAATCCATCGTAAGGTGGATTTTTTATTTGCAAAATGAACTCAAAATGAACTTAAATTGAATTCAAATTGAACATAAAATTAACTTAAATTCAACTTTAATTAAAACAGCCATTGCAAGTTTACACAAATTTAATAATTAACTTGCGGGGTATGGTATTTACAAAAATATATTTAAATGTTATAATGAAAGGACAGGTACAAATGAAGTGTGAAAGGAGCGTAAAATGAAACAGATTATTTATGCTGTTGAAGATGATAGTAGTATTGGGGAACTTTACAAAGTTACTTTTGAATCTATGGGGTACATTATAGAGGTGTTTAAAAATGCAGAAGAAATGTTAGATGTTTTGCGGTACAAAGCGTGTAATTTGCTTGTTTTAGACATTATGTTGCCTAAAATGGATGGCATTACAGCCCTAAAAGCTATTAGGGCGGAAACAAAAAACAATAATATTCCTATTATTATGATAAGCGCAAAGGGCGACGAAATGAGCAAGGTTACTTGCCTTGATTGTGGCGCAGATGACTATTTGGCAAAACCTTTTGGCGTGCTTGAATTGATGGCTCGTGTTAAGGCAAATTTGCGCAAACAAAAAGTTCAGTCAAACAACAATTTGTGTTTTGAAGAAATTGAAATTATTGATGAGGAACATATTGTTAAAGTTGATGGCAATGTTGTAAATTTGACCTTAAAAGAATACAATTTGCTTAAAACTTTAATCGAAAAAAAGGATACTGTTATTAGCAGAGAAAGTTTGCTGTTTGATGTTTGGGGATATGAATACATAGAGGGCACACGCACGCTTGATGTACATATTAAATCATTGAGGAATAAAATTGCCCAATTTACAAAAAATCAATATATACAAACAATAAGAGGCATAGGTTACAAAATTAGTTTATGATGCGAAAAGTTATACAGCGTAAAATTATAATTATCGCTTCCGTTATTATGTTAATAGTGGGGGTGTTTTCCTTTTGTATTTTTACCGCTAGTACAATTTATAACGAACAAGAAAACTTAAAAAACATTACAGAAGTTTATATTAATGATGTGTTAACAAAGCAAAATGCGCCACAAGTTATTGAACATTTGGCGGTAATTAAAGAGCCAACAGTGCGCATTTACGACCTAAATGGCAACATAATAGCCAAAACCGATGGCGAAACTGCAAAAAATGCAGATAAAGCTTTTGTTTCGGCATTAAACAAAAAGCCAACATTTTCCATTGATTATTCTAGCCGTATCAACATTATGTACTATACCATTAGGGTAAGTGAAACCGATTTTAATGGCGGGCGTGATATCGTTTTGCGTGTTGGCAAGCCAATTGGTATCAACACTTTATATTATATTTATTCAACATTGCTTTTGTTGGGTTCGATGGTTTTGTTTGGCATTATTGTCTATTTTATCACAAAAATAAGCGTTAAAAATGTTGTTTATCCTTTTGAAATTGTGCAAAATAGTTTGGAAGCAATTAACAAGGGCGAGTATCGCCAAACCAACTTAAATAGTAAATTTAGAGAGGTTACCAACACCATTTGGGAACTTAATGACATTTCTAACAAAATTAGCAGTTCATTAAACTATCTTAGTTATGAACAACAAAAAAATGCATTCTTAATGCAAAATATGAAGCAGGGGTTAATTGCAATGTCAGCAACAGGCAAAATTTTGTTGACAAACAATCAAGCCAACATCATTTTTGGCAAGTACAATTTGTTGGGCGCAAGCGCATATGACATTTTTGAAGATGAAACCGCCACCAACAACTTTAGCGATTCGATAGACATAGATGGCACTTTTACAATGGAAGCGAAGTTTAAAAACAAATTTTACAGAGTTGAAGTGTCTAAAGTTCCTAAAAATGCATCTGTTGAGTTTAAAGAAATTGCAGTTTTGGCGTTATTTACGGATATTACCGAGGAAGTAACCAACGCAGAAATAAAAAGTGATTTTTTTGCTAACGCTAGCCACGAGTTAAAAACTCCACTTACCGCAATTAAAGGGTTTTCGGAACTACTTGGCACGCCACTTAAAGCAGATGTTAAAAAGAAATGCATTACAGAAATTCAAAATAACGCCGATAAAATGCAAAAATTAATAAATAATATGCTAAAACTTTCAAAAATTGATGCAAAAATGCTAAATTTGGAAAAGACGGAATTGAGTTTAAAAGAAGAAATAAAAATAATTTTGAAAAACTTGCAATCAATAATTTTGCAAAAAGGCATTGATGTTACCCAAAATTACAGTTCAGATGGCGCAATAGTCGCTTGTCAAACCGAAATTGAAGAAATTTTAATAAATATAATCGACAACGCCATTAAATATAACAAACAAAATGGAAAGATTGCTTTATCGCTAAAAGAAGAAAATGATAAAATTATTTTTGTCTGTGAAGATACCGGTATTGGAATGAGTGATGAAGTTAAAAACAATATGTTTGAAAGGTTTTATATAGCAGATAAATCACGCAGTTCGCAAGCCACAGGCTTGGGGTTAGCTATTGTTAAAGGCTTGGCAGAACAAAACAATGCTACAATAGAAGTGGAAAGTGAAGTGGAAAAAGGAACAAAAATAACAATTATTTTTAAGCAAAAGTAAAGGCACGGAGCAAAAGCAAACAAACGCTAAGCAAAATAAAAATTACAAAAGAGTAACAATTATTTTTAAGCAAAAGTAAATGTACAGGGCAAAAGTAAAGGTGCGCACACAAAAGCAAAGCAAACAGAATATTAAAAATTTTAAAAATAAAAGGGCGAGGTAATCTCGCCCTTTATTAAATTTATAAAAAAATGTTTATATATATTTGAAAATTGCTTATCTGCTATAACAAAAGTTTTTATGTTATCTAAAAAATATTGATAATTTTTAACAGTAGTATTAAGCTTTTGGCTT
>JAVVTM010000112.1:0-4782 GCA_036653655.1 Clostridia bacterium
GCCTTAAAGGCGCAACAAGGGTAAATTACATCGCCAACGCTTGCTTCCACAATTTTGTAATCTTTTAAAAACGCCAAGTTTTCTTCATTTTTTAGCGCTCCCAAGGCGTTGTATTGGTTGGTTTCCACCTTAAAATTTGGCAATCCGCACAATACAAATGCGCAGTGTTTATCGCCCTCCTTTTCTTTTGACGCCTTAGTAAAAATTACTGCGTTTCGTTTTTTATCAAAAGAGGAAGATACAAACATATCGTTAAAAGCTTGGTGAGCGCTATTTTCCTCAAAAGTTGAAAGCAAAATTTGCTCATAAAATACAAATTCAAAAGTTTTTGCTGTTTTTGCTGTGTTTTCAATGGTAAAAGTTCTACAATCTCCTGCAAAAAAGTTTGGCACGCAAACACTCATTTTAACATTTTTTGCAGTATTAATAAATGTTGTGCTACTTTGTGTGTTAACCACCCTAAATTGGTTAATTTTGCTTTTAATTGGGCTATATGCGCAAGAAAAAACTTCCTCAGTTTCCTTGTCGATAAAGTATCCAAACCCACCAAAATTTTTTTCATATTCCGCTCTAAAATTATTAAAGTAAACCTCTCTAAAGGCGTAATTGTTGCCATAATCATCAAATAATAGTGAGTATTCGCCGTTAGTTAGCGTAAACACCTTAGGAAAGTCTGCCAATTTTTGCACGCTGTCAACAAATTCATACTCCCTTTTTGGCTCGTACAAAAATTCCTCGCTTTTTTTAAGTTTAGATTGGCGAGTTTCAATAGGTAATTCAGTTAACATCGGCGTTCCAGCTTGTATAAGTTCGCTTTTATAAAACAAATCTTTAATAAAATTACAGTGCAAAACATTTGTCAATGTTGCCAAAATCATTCCTTGATGGTGCGACATATAGCTTTTAACAAAGTTTTTACCATCAGTAAAATCGCAAGCTTCGAAAAACCCAAAATTGCCCAAAAAACCATTGTTAATCATGTTAACAAGGTTGTAATAGGCTTTCTTTTTCAAATATGGCAAGCTAAGCACTGCGCTATAAGGGGAAATTACACACCTATTTTTTTCGCTTCGCACAGCAAGTTCGCCAACGCCAAAAGCCTTATATTGATAATTTAACTTTTCATCAAATTTGTAGTAACCGCTTTCACTAATGCCAAAATATCCCTGACAAGAATTTTTATATTGAATTTTGCAAGCGTTTTTAACGCTTTTAGTAAGCAAACTGCCCTCAAAATCTTGCAAAAAAATCTGTGGCATAGCGTATTCAAACATAGTGCCCGACCACGAAAGTAAAGTATTGCCTAAAAGTGGCGTGCAAGTTCTGTCCAGATTGTTCCACACTGTCAAATTTTTACTAAATACAGCGCAAATATAGTTTAAAAGCCTGCTTTCACTAGCTAAAATATCGTAATATCCCTCAAATTTGCGGTTTTTAGTATCGTACGCAATATGATATAATTGCTTAGTTTCATCTAAGAAAAAATTTAAATTTGCGCCTTTAATCAATTTATCTGCAATATCCGCTTCTTTACAATTATTCTCTTTTAAAAACGCTTTAACAACAAACATACAAGCCACAAAATTACCGCTATCCACGCTAGAAATAAAAAAAGGAAATAGTGGTTGCAGTGTTTTAATATTGTACCAATTGTACAAGTTTCCTTGATATTTTTTAAGTCGCATAATAAAAAACAGTTCTTTTTTAATGCGCTCAACAGCGGTTTTTATGTCAATAATTTGCAGTTTAACTGCGCAAACATGGCTTAACACCGAAAACCCTAAGTTTGTTGGCGATGTTGCAACGCTCTTGCCCACAAACGGTTTTTGTTGATAATTATCACAAATTAATTCGTTATCTTTGTTCATATTTTCAAAATAGCTATAAGTTTTTTGCGCCACTTTATTTAGTTCTTTAGCCATATTGTCATTAATTTTTAAGCAATTATTAATAGGTTTGCCCGTAAAATACAAGCAAATTGCAAAAATAACCTCCAAAACAAAATAAATTGCAATGCCAATGTTAAATTTTGTAATCAAAATTAGCAACGCAAAAACAACAAATGTTGGCAAAAACAAGTTAAAATGCTTAATAAATCCATTTTTTTGCTGAAAACTGCTAAAAGTTTTCCATTTTAACATATTATGTTTAAAAAATAGCGTGTTAAATAGTGTGGTAAAAAACAAATAAATATTGCTTACTGCCCAAAAAGGTAGCGTTAAAAAGTTGTAAAACCAGTTAATCACTTGCAAATACAGTTTTTTAAACACAGCCTTTGCTCGTATATTGTTGCTAACTTGAGAAATTTGTTGCACAAACAATAAAAATGGTAATAATACTAAACCAATACTTATCGGAACAAGCAAAAATAGGCTTTTTTGCACAAAAAAGTAGCAAATTACAGCAAAAAGTATGCAAGGTTGCAAAATAGAAATTGCATTTGCAAAAATTAAATAGTTATAAATTAACGGCTTTTTCATAGCATTGTTATGAAAACTGCTCTTATTTGTAATACTTTTTAAAAATGGTAACAGCTGAATATCTCCTCGTTGCCACCTTTTTTGTCTTGCAACATCACTTGCAAAGTTTTGGGGCGCATCTTCATAAATTTTTTCGTTCATTGCCCCTGTTTGCAATATTGAGCCTTCCAAAATGTCGTGGCTCAACACTCTATTGTTAGGTATTAAATCTTTTAATTTGCGGTAATAATTTTGCAAATTATAAATTCCTTTTCCGCAATATATATCGTATTTTGTTAAGTTAAAATAAAAATTACTATAATTATTGTAACTTTCATATCCACAACACTGCAAAAAACGCCTAGAAAAGCGTGTTTTTAATGAGTTTAAGTTGTAATTACTGCTATAACTTAACAAATCATATTTTTCATTTAACGGATGACTAATTGTATTAATACTTTCGCAAATCATATTTGGAGATACAACATTATCACTATCCAGCAAAACAACATATTTTGGTGTTTCTACTTCCTTTGCTATTGCGCTAAATTTGTAATCATTTTTGCAAATTAAATATTCGTTAAGGTCATTAATAGCGCCTCGTTTGCGTTCAAAAGGGATAAAAGAATTTTTATTTTTTACTTTTTTGCGTATAAAACAGTTAATATTAGTGTGTTTTAGGCTAGAAATTAACAAATCTTGCATTTTCACATCAAGTTCTGTTTGTTGCGTTTTGCTCTGTGGAAAATCTACCAATAAGGCATATTTAATATTAATATCATTAGTTGTCTTTTCCAAAACTTTAATGTGATTAATAATATTATCGCAATCGTTTTCATTTGCAATAAAACAAGGCACAACAACCAATGTTTCAAGTTCTTTAGGCATTTGTTTATAATTCATTTTTGGCATTGCCCTATTTGGCACAATTTTACTTGCAACAATATTAACAATGCCCTCGCTAACTTTTAAAAATGCAATAAATAATGCAAAAAAACTGCAAATAACTAATGGTAAACTTTTAAACATCAAACTGCCAACACCTGCAAGCGCAATATTTAGTAAAATAATTGTAGCCACATAAACTCGTTGAAACAGCTCATTATCCTTCAATTTGCGTGTTTTTAACTCTTTTCCACTTAAAGCAAGCTTTATTAGCACTTTATTTTCAAATAAAATAATGCCAAAATGCACATTATATCGTTGCGCCAAATTAAAAACAACGTCAACAATAGCCTTTTCAGAAACTCTAAAAAAACTAGATAATTTTGCAACAGTTTTAATATATTGAATTTGAGATGTTTCGTCCATATTGGCGTAAACTTCGTTGTTACTCATTATTTTGTGTGACCAAATATGCTGTTTTAATTCGTTATAGGTTAAATGTTCTTTAATGCTTTTTATGCTATCAAAACATTTTTTTGTAATTTTTTCATATTTAGCTAAGGTTGTTATAAAGGAATAATTTACATTTTCCAAATTTACATCAACGCCAAGTTTGTCCAAATCTAATTGAGTTAAATTGTTAAATTTTTTATAAAAATACAAATAACTATCCGTATTAATAAAGGATTTTTTTAATTTATCATCTTTAATTGCAAATTCTCGCACTTTTTGCAAATTATTACTAATATCCGCAAGCTCGCTCAGTTTCAAAAAAAGCACATAATTTATCGCCACAGGTAGTAAAAATATTTCTTCGCTAGAAAGTGGTGTAAATTTTGTAAAGTTATTAATAATTTCTAAAACATTATTTTTTATTTCGTAATCGTTAATTTCTAAAACATATTTTGCAAGCGTAACAATCCTTGTTTCCTTATCTTTATGAGGCAAATTTGCAAGTAAATCTAGCTTTTC
The DNA here is from genome assembly GCA_036653655.1 of Clostridia bacterium. GTDB lineage: Bacteria > Bacillota > Clostridia > Christensenellales > UBA3700 > JAVVTM01. The sequence goes on from JAVVTM010000112.1 coordinate 4,317, forward strand.
TTTACTTACGCTTTTAAATATTAAATAGTAATTTTCTAATAAAACTTTTTCAAAATCAAAAATAATCCCCCTATCCGCTCGTTTTTCAATATTGTTGTACGCCTTGTTGATAATTTTTTTATATTTGTCCATAACGGGAGAATTTCCAACAGGTTCAACCTCTCGCATCGCTAAAGCAATACTTTTAGTGTTTTCAAACATATCAATATTGTTTAAAGTGGCATTTATTGTAAAGGAAAACTGTTTTTTATTTAAAATTATTAAAAATAAAAATATAATTGTAATTACTAAAGCAATAATAATGTAAATCATAAAAACCTCTAATATGATTATTGACATTATTTATCATTTATACTTGTAAATTTTGACAAATAATGCTATAATTTTATAGAGTTGACCAGATGAACGCAGTTTTTTAACTGAGGAAAGTCCGAGCACCGCAAGACAGAGTGCTGGCTAACTACCA
>JAVVTM010000112.1:4792-5049 GCA_036653655.1 Clostridia bacterium
TAAATAATAAGTAAGCCAGATAATCGCAGGCAGTATTTTACTGCGTGAGGAAAGTCGGAGCTCCATAGAGCAGGGTGCTAGGTAACACCTAGTGAGAGTGATCTTAAGGAAAGTGCAACAGAAATATACCGCGCAATTTATTGCGTAAGGGTGGAAAGGGGAGGTAAAAGCTCACCGCGCATTTGGCGACATTTGTGGCTCTGTAAACCCCACTTGGTGCAAGATTGATATAGGGACATTTAATAGTAGCCCGCTAC
>JAVVTM010000113.1:0-5000 GCA_036653655.1 Clostridia bacterium
CGCCACGAAACGTTTTTATCAACTTAATAACTTATGTAAGCGCAATTTTGCTTGCGATTGTTGTTCACGAGTGGGCGCACGGTTTTATAGCGCTTAAAAATGGCGATGAAACTGCAAAAATGTATGGCAGATTGACGCTAAACCCTTTAAAACATTTTGACCCGTTTGGGTTGATAATGTTTTTTGTTGTGGGTATTGGTTGGGCTAAACCCGTGCCAATAAATTCTAACAACTTTAAAAACTATCGCAAGGGCATTTTTACGGTTGCAATTGCGGGTGTTTGCGCAAATTTAATTATGACTTTTGGCGCAGGCGCATTGATTGCAATTACCTTGCTTATTGTGGAAAATGTTGGCATTTCCAACGCATTTTCCGAAGTGTTTTTTACTATGATTTATAGGTTTTTGTTTTATAGTTTAGTTATTAACGTATCATTAATTGCTTTTAATTTATTGCCAATATTTCCACTTGATGGTTTTAGAATTGTTGAGGCATTTTCTAAAACAGAAAACAAGTACATCACTTTTATGCGCAGATATGGCATATTTGTGTTGTTTGGCTTTATTTTAATCAGCGATATTTTGGGTATGATAAACCCTTATTTAGATATTTTTGGTATGTATGTTGGCAGTATTCAAAGAGGTATTTTTTGGATAATAAGCAAAATATTTAATGTGTCAATTATTTAAAAAACAGCGAAAAATGTTGTGCAAACGACAGTAAAGTAACATAATAAAGCGAAAAATGTTGCGCAAAAGATAAACATATGACAAAAATAAGCGCAAAAAAACAGTAGTAAACATTAAAACAGCGCAAAAAATAGCTAAAAAATAGCGCAAAAAATAGCTAAAAAAACAGAGCAAGCAATATGTTTTAAGCGTAGCGAGAGGTAATATGGATAACATTTTTGATAACAATCCAATGAATGACGTTGAGTTTAAGCTTTCAAATTTTGAAGGGCCGTTGGATTTGTTGTTGCATTTAATAAAAATGTCAAAAATGTCAATATTAGAAGTTAAACTTGCGGAACTTACCGACCAATATTTGGAGTATATGCAAGATATTGCAACCCTTGATATGGAGGAAGCGTCTTATTTTTTAACAATAGCTGCGCACTTGCTAGAAATAAAATCGAGGAGCGTTTTGCCACGGGTTGAGCTTGCAGAAGATGAAGATGAAGAAGATGAAGAAAGCAAGTTAAAACGCAAACTTATTGAATACAATATATTTAAAGAGGCATCAGGCAAATTGCAACAAACAGAAACCATATATCGCTTTTATAAAGAGCCCGATTACACCGAAGAAGATGCACGAGTGGCGTACAACAATTTTAGTTTGGACAAACTTATTGAGTCTTACGCAAGGATAATGGCAAAAGCAGTGCAATTTGAAGGCGTAACCACTACAAAAAAAATTGAAAAGGACCCTTTTACCGTTGCGGATAAAATCCGTTTTGTATCGCAAAATTTGCTTTGCAACAAACAAATTTTGTTTTCAGCGTTATTTGGCGAGCATCCAAGCAAAAGTGAGGTTATTAACACATTTTTAGCGTTGCTTGAGTTGCTAAAAAAACAAATTGCCGAGGCATCACAAGAAGATTGGCAAGGCGAAATTGTAATAAAATTGTGCGATAATATTGATGAAAAAAACATTGATATTACCAAATTAGCAATAACGGAGGTGGATTTTGATTAATTTAGTTAACACCATTGAGGCGATAGTTTTTGCAAGTGGTTGTAGCATAAAGCGCAGTGATATAATGGCAAAACTCCCACCAGAAGTTACAAAAAAAGAATTTGATGGCGCTGTAAAGGCATTGGAAAGCAAATATAGTGGCGAGAGCGGAATTTTATTTTTGACTGTTGATGACAAATTGCAGTTTTCCTCAAACCCACAATATTCAGCTTTGGCGGTGGAAATATTAACGCCATTAAAAGAAAAATCATTAACCACCACTTTGCTAGAAGTTATGGCAATTATTGCATACAAACAGCCAATTACAAGGCTAGAGATTGCAGAGATTAGAGGCACAGAGCCCGATTATGCGTTAGCTGTTTTGCAAAAGGTTAATTTGATTGAAGTTACTGGTCGCAAAAATGCCGTTGGGCGTCCAAGCTTGTACGGCACAACAGAGGAATTTTTAAAAAAATTTCAACTTCACGACATAAGCGAATTGCCCGATTTTCAAACTATTATGGAGCAATTGCAAACCAATTTTAATGTGGATACTGAATCTTTATACCGTGATATAAAGATAGCAAATGAGTTAGAAGAACAAGAAATAGACAGATTAGGTCAAGTAAAAGATATTGTAGATTTAGCATTAGAAGAAGATGAGAATGAAATTCCGGAGTTTTTGGGCACCGAGGAATATCAAGTAGTTGAGTAAGTATGTTTTATCTTGTATTTTTTAATATAAAATTTTTTTAGTATTAAAGGAGACGAAAAATGAACAAAAACTATAACCCTTATGATAACTTTCTTACAGTACTAGACAAGACTGCAAAAGTATTAGGATTAGCAGAAAAAGATTACGAAGTAATAAAATACCCAGAAAAAGAATTGAAGGTTTATCTACCTATTAAAATGGACGATGGCTCAGTAAAGGTGTTTGAAGGTTTTAGAGTACAACACAATACTAGCAGAGGCCCAGCAAAAGGTGGTATTAGATACCATCAAAACGTTAACCTAGACGAAGTTAAAGCTTTATCCGCTTGGATGAGTTTTAAATGCGCCGTGGCTAACATCCCTTATGGTGGAGCAAAAGGTGGCATAATTGTTGACCCAAGACAATTATCTACTGCAGAATTGGAAAGATTAACAAGAAAGTACGCCCAAAGTATTTTTAAGTTTGTTGGCCCAAAGACAGATATTCCTGCGCCCGATGTTAACACTAATGCGCAAATGATGGATTGGTTTATGGATACTTATTCTACCTTAGCAGGCGAATATACTCCAGCAGTTGTTACAGGAAAAAGCCTTGCTTGTGGCGGTTCTTTAGGTCGCCCAGAAGCTACTGGTAGAGGCGTTATGATTGTTACTAAAGCTATTTTAGAGAAAAACAATATTGCCGTTAAAGATGCAAAAATTGTTATTCAAGGCATGGGCAATGTTGGTAGCGTTACCTCTAAAATGATTTACGAAAACTTAGGTTGCAAAATTGTTGCAGTTTCAGATGTGTCTGGCGGTATCAGAAATATGAACGGTTTGGATATTGAAGAAATTTACGCTTTTGTTTGCAAAAGACAGTTGCTTGAGGGCTACAACGCTCCCGGTGTTGAACATATTTCTAACGAAGAATTGTTGCTTACCAAGTGTGATGTGCTAATTCCAGCTGCGCTAGAAAACCAAATTACAGCCGAAGTTGCAGAAAAAATTAATGCAAAAATTGTTGTCGAAGCCGCTAATGGTCCAACAACTGTCGATGGCGATGCTGTGCTTGAAAGGAGAGGTATTCCTCTTGTTCCAGACATTTTAGCAAATTCTGGCGGTGTTGTTGTATCTTACTATGAGTGGGTTCAAAACTTGCAATCATTTGCTTGGACACTAGAAGATGTTAACAGCAAATTGATGCAACAAATGACAACTTCATTTTTAAGTGTTTGCGAAATGGGCGATAAATACAAAACAAATTATCGTATTGCCGCTTACGCTGTTGCCCTTAAAAGGATTATTGAGGCGCAAAGCAACAGAAATTAGTAACTAGCAAAAAATAAATTATAAATTAAGCCTATATGTTTTTATGTATAGGCTTTTTTTATGCGCTAATGTTTTATTTATACAAGCTTTTTTTTATGTATTGAGATTTTATTTAATAGGCTATTATATGTATAAATTTTTTTTGAGAAGGCTTTAATATTTATAGTTAGTAATATTTTAACAACTATTTTAAGAAACAGGCATTTATTGCATTTTTATGTATTAAAATTTTTATTTATATAAGCTTTTTATTTGAACAGGCATTTGTTGCATTGTCTTTTAAGTTAATGATATTATTAAATTTTAAGGGATATTATTAAAATTTTTACAAACAATAAAATTATGATAACTACAAGCGTAATAGCAACTTTGTTGTTTTTATTATTTTTATTTTTGCAGTTTGGCATAAAAGTAAAAAGTAGCGTAGATTTTGATAGAGATTACTTTGTTGCCAACTTTAATTTGCTTGGAAATGTTTTGGTTTTTAAAATTAAATTGCAACTAGAAAACGGCAAAATCTTTTATCAAATTAATACGGGCAAACAAAAAGAATTAAAAGTTGGCGCAAAAGAAACTAAAAAAAAGGTTAAAGCGCAAAAACGCTTAAAGGTGAAAAAGGCTGTTTTGCACATTGCTTGCGGAAGTAGTGGCGCTTTTGAAACTTCACTTATTGTAGCAAATATTACCATATTAACAGATATTTTGCTTAACGCTATTAACGGCTTAATTGTTATTGAAAATTTTGAAAAAGTTATTTTTGCTAACTATCAAAAACAAACCTTTAAATGCAACTTGTTTGTTAGCTTTAGCTTTTTAAACTTGATTAAATTTGCGCTAAACTTGCGCAAACAAAAAGATTTTATTTATGGCAATAAATATTTTCAAAATGCGCAAAAATAATGCAAAAAAAACCAAAAGTGAAAAGTGAAAATACCAAAATTGCAAGTAATGTCAAAACCAAAAATAATAGTAAAACGACAAACAAAATAATGCCAAAAAAAGCGCCATTTTAACTAAATTTTGTTGCATATGTACATATATAAAGGAGAAAATTATGGCGATAGAAAATATTTTACAAGCGACATTAAGCAACTTAAAATCTGTTATGGAAGTTAGTAATGTCATTGGCAAACCGATAGTTTCGGTTGATAATGCGCTAATTATCCCTATTTCTAAGGTTTCGGTTGGCTATGTTGCAGGCGGTGGACAGTACAGCGAAACCCCACCAAAATCTAAAACAGAGTTGCCCGAGGCAGGCGCAACGGGCGGAGGCGTAAATATTACCCCCGTAGGCTTTTTGG
>JAVVTM010000114.1:0-4975 GCA_036653655.1 Clostridia bacterium
TAAAACAGTTGGCAAAACTAGCCGTAAAATATTTAGTAAAGAAGTTAGTTTTAAGCTATTTGCTGCATAAAATTAATCGGGCTATCACATTAAATTTAAGCGCTTGCAAAACAAGATTTTGGGTTATAACCGAATGTTGTGATGCAAGCTTTTTTTTGTTTGGCGCAAAAAAATCACAAGTTAAAATTTTGCCTAATAAAAAGTTAAAATTATTTAGTATTGTGTAGTCATTTTTGATGATGTTAACAAACACAAAGTTATCTTTAGCGTTACTCAAAGTTTGCTTGCCACTTTTGGCGGTGTTAACAAACACAAAGTTTTCTTTAGCATTACACAAAGTTTGCTTGCCACTTTTGGCGGTTATAAAGTTTTCTTTCATTTTGTTGCGCTCCTATGTTGACTTTTATTGTTTATGATAGTATTATCATATTATGAATTTTGGAACAAATGCCTTAAATATCTTAATGCTAGTTGCGCTAGCGATACCGGGCTTTATTTTAATAAAAACAAAATTATTAAACGCCACACACATTGCTGTATTGGTAAATGTTTTGCTATTTGTTAGCCAACCGTTTATTACTTTTAATTCGTTTTTAACGCAGGAATTTAGTATGAGCCTTTTGGGCAATATTGGTATTGTTGTGGGGCTAGCGTTTGTTATGCAAGTGGGTATGACATTTTTTGCTAAGCTTGTTTTTTTGTATGATAAAGAAAAGGCGCGCGCAAATGTTTACGCTTATGCGGCAGGTTTTGGCAATTGCGGTTTTATGGGTATCCCCGTTGCGCAAGCGGTAATGCCAAACAATCCCGAGGCAATTTTGTATATAGCCGTGTTTATGACCGTATTTAATATTTTATGTTGGACGCTTGGCGTTTATATTATTACGGGCGATAAAAAATATATTAGCATTAAAAAAGCCGTGCTAAACCCAGCGTTTATTGCAATTTGCATTGCGTTGCCGTTTTTCTTTGCAAATGTTAAATTGCCTAGCGCATTGATGCGTCCAGTAAAATATTTGGCAGATATGAACACGCCACTTTCTATGTTAATTTTGGGTATGCGGTTTGCGTGCATAAAATTGACAGATATTTTTAAAGGATTGGGAGTTTACATAACGGCGGTTATAAAATTAATAGTTTATCCGTTATTGACATTTTTGTTGTTGTGGGCGCTACCAATATCTATGAAATCAACTTTATTTGCCACAATATTTTTAATTGCAACAATGCCAAGCGCAAATATGGTGTTGATTATGGCAGAAAAATTTGATGGCGATAAAGAATGCGCAGCAAAAGCGGTTATGGCGACAACGCTACTTTCGATGCTAACAATACCAATAATGTTGTTGATGCTATAAATTGGTCAAATAACATTATAAAAACATTAAAAGTTAATATTTTTTGTTAAAATATTGAAAAAACAATAATTTTATGATATACTACAAATACTAAAGCAAAGGAGATATTATTATGGCTAAAATTACTAAAGATATGATGATAGCAGACACATTAAAATTGGGCGATCAAGAAAAGATTGCAGATGTTTTGTACAGTTTTGGCATGCATTGTTTAGGATGCGCATTGTCAAGAGGCGAAACAATAGAGCAAGCAGCAATGGTTCACAGTGTTGATGTTGATGAAATGGTTGATGCATTAAATGCCGTTATCGACTAATTAACAATTTTTATAATAACTAAACTGCTAAATTTTTGGCAGTTTTTTTATGCAAAAAAATAAAACAATTAAAGCGCAAAAAAAATAATTTTTAAAAATGATACACACGGGCAAGTAAACATATGTAAAAATTATTAAAATGTTGTTAAAAACGTTTGACAGATGCGTTTTTTTTTTATATACTTAAAAAGCTGTAATTGGGATGAAGCGAGAGGTTACCTTAAATAAGGATAGTTTTCGTGGACAATAGTTCGTAGATTAATCGGGCGACTAACTCTTTGAGAGGGGCATTAACTGCCTTTATTAAAAGAAACAGCAAGACACACACGGAAAAGTGAATAGAGTTAGGAAAAAGGAGGACTTACAAATGGCAGGTCAAAAAATTAGAATCAAATTAAAAGCTTACGATCACAACTTAATTGATGCATCAGCAGAAAAGATTGTTGAGACAGTAAAAAGAAGTGGAACAAAGGTATCAGGTCCTATTCCACTACCAACAGAAAAGGAAGTAGTAACAATACTTCGTTCTCCACACAAATACAAAGACAGTAGAGAACAATTTGAATTAAGAACTCACAAGCGTTTGATTGATATCTATAACCCAGTTGCAAAGACAGTTGATTCATTGATGAAACTAGATTTGCCAGCAGGCGTAGACATCAAAATAAAGCTTTAATATTTTTTAGGAGGGTGAACTTTATCTATGAATAAAGCAATCATTGGAAAGAAACTTGGCATGAGCCAAATATTTGAACAAGACGGAACAGTTATTCCTGTAACTGTAGTAGAGGCAGGTCCTTGTCCAGTCGTTCAAAAGAAAACAAAAGAAACTGACGGTTATTGCGCTTTACAAGTTGCGTTTGGCGATGTAAAGGTAAAAAGGGTTAACAAAGCAATAAGCGGACACTACAAAAAAGCATCTGTAGAGGCGAAAAAATATTTGAGAGAATTTAAATTTTCAAATGTTGAAGATTACAAAATTGGTCAAGTGATAACTTGTGATATTTTTGCAGTTGGCGATAAAGTAGATGTAACTGGCACATCAAAAGGCCACGGCTTTTCTGGCACAATTAAAAGATGGAACTTCCACTGCGGTCCTTTAGCACACGGTTCTGGATATCACAGAGGTGTTGGTTCTTTAGGCGCTAACTCAAGTCCATCAAGGGTATTTAAAAACAAAAAAATGCCTGGTCAATATGGTAATGAAAAGTCTACAATACAAAATCTTAAAGTTGTTAAGATTGACAAAGACCGTAATTTGTTGCTAATTAAAGGTGCTGTTCCCGGTTCTAAGGGCGGAATAGTAATTATTAAGCAATCAGTTAAAGGTTGATGGAAGGAGTGCAGAATATGAAGACTAATGTATATAATATAGACGGAAAACAAGTTGGTTCTTTGGAATTAAGCGCATACGTATTTGAACAAGAATACAACGAAGCTCTTATTCATCAAGTTGTTGTTGCACAACTTGCAAACAAAAGACAAGGTACAAAATGCACATTAACAAGAAGCGAAGTTCGTGGTGGTGGCGCAAAACCTTGGAAGCAAAAAGGTACAGGTAGAGCAAGACAAGGTTCTATCAGAAGCCCACAATGGATTAAGGGCGGTGTTGTTTTTGCACCAAAGCCAAGAGATTTTTCTCAAAAAATAAACAAAAAAATGAAAGAAGGCGCTATGCTTAGCGCATTATCACAAAAAGTTCGTGATGAGCAATTTATGGTAATTGATGCAATTGCAATGGCTCCAAAAACAAAAGTAGCGCAAACAATTTTAAACAATTTGAAAGTTAACAGCAAAGCACTATTGGTTATCGCAGGCGAAGATGAAAACATCTTAAGAGCTACAAACAATATTCAAAACTTAACTGTTATCACTGCAGATTTGCTAAATGTTTACGATTTAATTGCTAACGCAAAGTGCATTATTACTAAAGATGCCGTTACTAAATTAGAGGAGGTTTATGCATAATGAATAATTACGATATTATCATTAAACCTATATTGTCAGAAAAAAGCTATGATGGAATTGCTAACAAAAAGTACACTTTTAAAGTTCTTCCTCAGGCAACAAAAACTCAAATTAAATTGGCAATAGAAGATATTTTTAAAGTAAAAGTAGCAAAGATTAATACAGTTAACTATGATGGCAAGCTAAAGAGAATGGGCAAAAACGAAGGCAGAACAGCTTGTTATAAAAAAGCAATCGTGCAACTTACAGAGGATAGTAAAGCAATTGAATTCTTCGAGAGTTTGTCTTAATGTAGGAGGAATGAATTATGGCTATTAAGAAATATAAACCTACATCACCTGCACGCCGTTTTATGAGTGTTTCAGCTTTTAGCGAAATAACATCAACAACTCCAGAAAGAAGTTTGTTGAGTGGCATTAAAAAGTCTGGTGGTAGAAATGCATCTGGTAGAATCACCGTTAGACATATCGGTGGTGGCAATAGAAGAATGTACAGAATTATTGATTTCAAAAGAAATAAATATGAAGTACCAGCTAAAGTTTCTTCTATCGAGTACGACCCAAATCGTAGCGCAAACATAGCATTATTGGTTTACGCAGACGGAGAAAAGAGATATATCATCGCTCCAATGGGATTAACAAAGGGCGATACCGTAGTTAGTTCAGACACAGCGGATATCAAAGTTGGTAACAATTTACCTTTAGAACATATTCCAGTAGGTACTATTGTTCACAGTATTGAAATGAACCCAGGTAAAGGCGCTCAAATTGCAAGGTCAGCAGGTGTTGGCGCACAATTAATGGCGAAAGAAGGAAAGTACGCAACATTAAGATTACCAAGTGGCGAAATGAGATATATTCTTGCAAAATGCAGAGCAACAATCGGGCAAGTTGGCAACCTAGATCACGAACTTATTTCAATAGGTAAAGCTGGTAAATCACGCCATATGGGTATCAATCCGGGCGTTAGAGGTGTTGTAATGAACCCTTGCGATCACCCACACGGTGGTGGCGAAGGCAAAGCGCCAATCGGTATGCCAAGTCCAGTTACTCCTTGGGGTAAGCCAACATTGGGTTACAAAACAAGAAAGAAAAACAATAGAACTGATAAGTTTATTGTAAAAAGAATAAATTAGTTGGAGGGCTTAGAATGAGTAGGTCGATTAAAAAAGGTCCTTTCGTACAAGAAAGGTTAATGAATAGAATTACCGCTATGAACGAGCGCAACGAAAAGAAAGTTATTAAAACTTGGTCAAGACCATCAACTATTTTCCCTGAGATGGTAGGACACACAATTGCAGTTCACGATGGCAGAAAGCACGTGCCTGTATACG
>JAVVTM010000115.1:0-4820 GCA_036653655.1 Clostridia bacterium
AGTTTGATTTATTTCTAAATAAACTTTTAGCCTCACTATTTGCAAAATAACTTGGTTTTGATTTTTTAACACTATTTTAGCCAGTTTTTTATGAGGTTGTGCGCTTTTTTGTTAATATTAAAAAAAGATTGTTAAATTATTGACAATGTCAATAATTAGTGATATTATATTGTTAATAATTTAACAAAGTGTAAACAACATCATTTAATGCATTTTGACATATAAAGTGTAAACAACATCGTTTGATACATATTGTTGCGCCCTTAAATTATACTAATATCATATTATGCTTATTGCATATTAATAGCGTTAAAAAATTTATTATATAGAGGTGTAAAATGAACAAAGAATTAACTACTCAGGAAACAATTGACATTTTGGTTGCAAATGCGCAAACTGCGCTTGCCGAATTTGACAACTTTAATCAAGAACAAATTGACAACATTGTTCACAAAATGGCGTTAGCTGGCTTAGAGGAACATATGTCCCTTGCTAAAATGGCGTATGAAGAAACTGGCAGAGGCGTTTATGAAGATAAAATTATTAAAAACATATTTGCCACAGAGTATATTTGGCACGATATTAAAAACATTAAAACTGTTGGCATAATTAATGATGATGAGCAAAAAGGCATTGTAGAAATTGCAGAACCTATTGGCGTTATTGCCGGCGTTACGCCCGTTACTAACCCAACCTCAACCACAATGTTTAAGTGTTTGCTTGCGATAAAAACTCGCAACCCAATTATTTTTGGTTTTCACCCTAACGCACAAAAATGTTCAAGCGCTAGCGCACAAATTTTGCTTGACGCAGCCATTAAAGCGGGAGCGCCAAAAAACTGTATTCAGTGGGTTGACAAACCATCAATTGAGGCTACAAACCTACTTATGAACCACCCCGGTGTTGCGCTTGTTTTAGCGACAGGTGGCAGTGGAATGGTTAAAGCTGCTTATTCTACCGGCAAACCTGCGCTTGGCGTTGGCCCGGGAAATGTACCTTGCTTTATTGAAAAAACCGCAAACTTGGAGCGTGCTTGCACCGATTTAATGTTATCTAAAACATTTGATAACGGTATGATTTGCGCATCTGAACAATCTGTTATTGTTGACAAAACATTGCAAAAAGATTTTGAAAAATTTATGAAAGATAATAACTGCTACTTTTTAAATGATGCAGAAATTGAAAAAGTTAGCAAATATGTAATTAAAGATGATGGACACAGCGTTAATGCTGCGGTTGTTGGCAAGCCAGCGCAATGGATTGCAGAACAAGCTGGGGTTGAAGCGCCTGTTGGCACAAAAATCTTAATTGCTAGGCTAAAAGGCGTTGGATACAACTTCCCACTTTCTGCCGAAAAACTATCTCCTGTGCTTGCCTACTACATTGTAAATGATAAAACCGAGGGTTTTGACATTGCAAAAAAAGTGTTGGCAAACGGCGGTATGGGGCACTCTGCGGTTATTCACTCTGGCGATGACGCTACAATAAGAGAATACGGCGAAGCTGTAAAAGTTGGCAGAATAATTGTTAACTCTCCATCTTCTCAAGGTGGCATTGGCGATATTTACAACAACAACACTCCATCACTTACTTTGGGTTGCGGTTCTTACGGCAAAAATAGTACAAGCCAAAATGTTACGGTAACCAACCTTATTAACATTAAAAAAATTACCAAAAGGAGAAACAATATGCAATGGTTTAAACTACCTCCAAAAATCTTTTTTGAAAAAGGAAGCGTTGGATACTTGCAAGATATGCCAAATATTACACGAGCGTTTATCGTAACCGACCCAACAATGGTTAAGCTTGGATATATAGATAAAGCTTTGTATTATTTAAGAAAAAGAACTCCTTATGTGCACTGCGAAATTTTTGCAGAGGTTGAACCTGACCCTTCTTTTGACACCATTAATAGAGGCGTTAAAGCAATGAACAACTTTAAACCAGATGTTATTATCGCTGTTGGCGGTGGTAGCGCAATGGACGCAGCAAAAGGTATGTGGTTGTTTTATGAGCACCCAGACGCTGATGTTTTAGGTATGAAGCAAAAGTTTTTGGATATTCGCAAACGAGTTTTCAACTTTCCTGATTTAGGCGAAAAGGCAAAATTGGTGTGCATACCAACAACTTCTGGCACTGGTTCTGAGGTTACTTCTTTTGCGGTTATTACCGATAAAGTTAACAATGTTAAATATCCGCTTGCCGATTACTCACTTGTGCCTAATGTTGCAATAATCGACCCACAATTTACTTTTAGTTTGCCAAAAGCCGTTGTTGCCGATACTGGTATGGATGTTTTAACACACGCTATTGAGGCATATGTTTCTAACTTTTCAAGCGACTACACCGATGCTTTAGCGATAAAGGCAATTCAACTTGTGTTTGAGTTTTTGCCAAAAAGTTACGAAGTTGGCGATGAATTATCACGAGAAAAAATGCACAACGCATCTTGCATAGCTGGTATGGCTTTCTCTAACGCATTTTTAGGGCTAAACCACTCAATCGCACACAAACTTGGCGGAGAATTTCACGTTCCACACGGCAGAGCTAACGCTGTTATTTTGCCATATGTTGTGGAATATAACGCTCAAAAACCAACAAAATTTGCAACATTCCCTAAATATGAAAAATTTGTTGCAGATGTTAAATATGCAGAAATAGCCAAAATACTTGGTTTGCCTGCAAAAACAACAGATGAAGGCGTTGCAAACCTAGTTAAAGCAATTAGAGATTTACAAAAACGCTTAAATATTCCTACAAATTTGGAGGCTTGTGGCGTTGACAAAACCGCTTACTTTAACAGAATTGATTATTTGGCGGACAAAATTTTAGAGGACCAATGCACTCCTTCTAACCCACGCTACCCAATGATAACTGAAATTAAAGAGATTTTAAACAAAATTTATTAATATTTCAGCTATCCATTAATTATATTCCCTCATAAAAAGACGCTATTAGTAGCGTCTTTTTTAATGTGTTTTATTGTTTTTTATTTGCTTTTATGATTTTTGTGCAATTCACTGCTTTTTAATGTTTTTAATGCTTTTTTATTTAATTTTTACTGCGTTTTTAATGCGTTTTAATATTATTGTATTTGCTTTTATGCTTTTGTGCAATTCACTGCTTTTTAATGTTTTTAATGCTTTTTTATTTAATTTTACTGCGTTTTTAATGCGTTTTATTGTTATTTTATTTGCTTTTTTCTGGGTACTATTTTTTTAGATTTTTAATTTATTAAATGCTAGCGCAAATTATTGTAATCATTTAACAACACTCTTAATTTCTTTTTAAGTTTGCTAATCCTTGCACGCACAGCAGAAGGGGTTAAATTAATTATTTTTGCAATTTCGTGGCTTTTCAAATTTTGAATAAATAAGCTTAAAAGTACTTTTTCTTGATTTGTCAATTTGTCTTTTGCCTCATCAACATCACAATGCATTGGCAAATCTAGGTTAGAAAAAATTACTGCGTTCAGTATATCTTCACTTACCAAATTTGCTTTATGCTTAATATAATCGTATTTTACATTTTCTGCAATTTTGAACAAATAATATTTGTTTGTATCCTTATTGGCATATATGCCTATGTGTTTTAGCAATTTATAAAATGTTTCTTGCGCTAAATCATTGGCTAATTCTTCATTATGATTAAACTGTTTTAAAAAATACTTTTTAACATAATAAAACTGTTCTTCATACAAAATTGCAATTTGCTTTTTTTCTACCATAATCTGACAATAACTTTTCCAGCGTTACTGATACTGTGCTCATACATATAACCTCTAACTTTCTTGTGGCACACAATATTGCCAGAATTAACCATAAATTCTATATTGCTTTTAATTAACATTTCATTAGTAACATCTTCTTCAATTTTAACTTTACCCGCATTAATTACATAAATAACATTAGTTAAAGATTTAAGAGTTTCACTATCAATTGTGCATCCGCCAACGTTACTTACAATCATTTTATATTTTGAAGCATCTTCTACATACTTCATCCAATGTATGCCTTTGGTTTCAATTTTCAAATTAGCTTCTTTAACGGAAAAATCGCAATACAACGCTGCTATTCCACTAATTTTTATTTTAGCGTACTCAATATTTTTATTAAGTTTTTCAATAAGAACCGCAGCGACGCCAGAAATACTTATCTCCTCATATAAAAGCAAATCTTTTTCCGTTAAGGTTACGCCTTCAATTCCACTAAATTTTTTTATGTTTTTAAGCTTTATTTCCTCATCATCTTTTAAAAATAAAACTTCCTCACAATACTTAATCTTAATTTTTGCTATCGCTTCCATAACTTCAGGCTCTCTATCTCTTGGCAATATTACCGTATCACAATACTTAATTTCGCCAATATTTTCTGCGATTGTAACGGAATTTATTATTGGTCGCAAATCTAAAAAATCTAAATAACTATATTTTTGATTATCGTTTTCAGTAAACTTGTACGCATCTTTTTTAAATTTTATTCTATTTTTCATTTTGTCTCCTAACTATTTTTTTAAAGCGCTTTCATATATTAAGACTTACATTTCTATTATTTTGACAACATATTTATAAAATATTTAATATAACTATTTTGTGTAGTATTTATGTTATAAAATAAGGCGCTAAAATTTAGCGTCTTATAATAAGCAATTTATTAAAGCGAAACAAATAACATACACACCTTTACAAGTGGCATACCGTACATTACAAGAAAACATTTACTTTACAAGAAAATACTACTTTACAAGAAAATACTACTTTACAAGTGGCATACTGTACTTTACAAGAAAATACTTCCTTTACAAGTGGCATTCCGTACTTT
>JAVVTM010000116.1:0-4790 GCA_036653655.1 Clostridia bacterium
ATTTGAAACATCTCCCACAGCCAAATGCGTTGCCGTTGTCTTGCCATACCCTGCCGGCGCTATGACTGTGCCAACCTTTGTTTTGACAAGCTTTTTTAACTTTTCATTAAGTAATTTTGATGTGTATGTTTTTGTGCTTTCCAATTTTCTACCTCATTGTTATTTGTTGCGTCTATCATTTTGTTTTGCTTGATTATCCTTTATAATGTTGAAGTTAATATCTTTTTTGTTAACTAATTGTACCACATAATTAAGTTATTGTTTTATAACTCTTTATTCATTATACTATATAATTAATAAAAGTTGCTTAAAACATTATAATTTAATAAAAAAAAATATTTATTTTGTTTTTCACATTAAAATATCCTATTTTGTTAAATATTAATTAAAACTTTAATACATTACATATCAACATATTTCGGTTTTTTGGACAAAAAAAATACGAACTCTTTTGGGTTCGTATTTATCTTTTGTGGTGCCGGAGACCGGACTTGAACCGGTACGGTCTTTTGGACCGAGGGATTTTAAGTCCCTTGCGTCTGCCTATTCCGCCACTTCGGCATATGCGATAAAATGGAGGCACCACCCAGATTTGGACTGGGGATGGAGCTTTTGCAGAGCTCTGCCTTACCGCTTGGCTATGGTGCCATTTTGGAGCGAAAGACGAGATTCGAACTCGCGACATTTGCCTTGGCAAGGCAACGCTCTACCACTGAGCCACTTTCGCAAATTGGTGGGAGCAATAGGGCTCGAACCTATGACCCTCTGCTTGTAAGGCAGATGCTCTCCCAGCTGAGCTATGCTCCCACAACTGCCCTATTAAAATATCATATTCGCTAAAAAAATGCAACAGTTTTTAACAATTTTCTTAAAAATTTTTGTTTTGTTTGCCTTCTCTCTACTATAATATACAATTTTTTTTGTTTTATTTCACTTTTTTAAATTTTATTTTTTGCCTTTGCTTTTGATGTTTAACAATTTTAACTTTTGTTTGCCTGTTGAATATTGTATTTTTTAATATTTATTCTAATAAAATCAAATCTTTTTAGTTGCTCAAAATTATTTTTGTTTGTCTGTTGGATATTGTATTTTTTAATATTTTTTCCAATAAATCCAATCTTTTTAGTTGCTCAAAATTATTTTTATTATTTCATATTTTTGTATTTTGGGTTAGGTTCTTTCCCCTCTCGCCTCATTAATTCCGCAAATACATCATAAATACTCACACCTTGATTTTGCATTAACACCAATGAATGATAGGTCAAATCGGCTAGTTCGCCCACTAACTCATCTTTCTTGCCCGCTACTGCCGCTATTACGCTTTCTGTGGCTTCCTCTCCAATCTTTTTGCAAATTTTTTCCACGCCTTTTGTTAAAAGATAATTTGTATAACTCCCCTCTACTGGCTCTTTTTCTCGCTTATCAATTGTGTTTGCCACATCAAAAATTATTTTGTAATCGGGCGCAACCTCAAATTGCTTTAAACTGCGATAAAAACAACTTCTGTTGCCCGTATGACATGCGCCACCTTTTTGCTCTATCAAAAGCAATATGCTGTCGGCATCACAATCATATTTCATCTCCACCACTCGTTGAGTATTGCCACTGCTTTCGCCCTTTTTCCACAAACAGTTTCGGCTACGACTAAAATAGTGCGCAAACCCCGTTTCAATGGTTTTTTCTATCGCCTCTTTATTCATAAACGCTTGCATTAGCACCTCGCCAGTAAATACATCTTGCGCTATTGCCACAAGCAATCCCTTTTCATCAAATTTAAAATTAATTTCTTCCATTTTCCTCAATGCGCTCCTCTTTTTTGTTGTTTTAAATGTTTTTGTTGTTTTTTGTCTTTTCTTGCTGTTTTTTGCATTATTTTGCTTTATTTTTTGTTGTTTTTTATATTATTTTCTTGTGATTTTACAGCATATCTTGTATTATTTTGCATTATTTTTTTGTATTATTTTGCATTATTTTTTTGTTAGTTTTTGTATTATTTTGTATAGTTTTTTATCTAACTTGCACGCCTTTATCTCGTAAAAAATCTTTCAAGTCTTTTATTGTCAATTCATTAAAATGAAACAACGAAGCAGCAAGCGCCGCATCTGCTTTTCCCTCTGTTAGCACATCAAAAAAATGCTCCTTTTTGCCTGCGCCACCACTTGCTATTACGGGGATATTAACCGCTTGCGAAACCATTTTTGTAAGCTCAATATCATATCCCGCTTTTGTGCCATCACAATCCATACTCGTAAGCAAAATTTCCCCTGCGCCAAGTTTTTCTGCCTTAACACACCACTCAACCACATCAAAATTGGTGTCCAATCTGCCTCCGTTTAAAAAAACATTGGCATTGCCACTTGCGTTGCGCTTGCCATCAACCGCCACTACTACGCATTGTGAACCGTATTTTAACGCAGCCTCTGTTATAAGGTTAGGTGTTTTAAAAGCGGAACTATTAATGCTAACTTTGTCTGCGCCAACTTGCAAAAGATTTTTAAAATCTTGCACGGTTTTAACGCCTCCACCCACTGTTAGCGGTATAAAAACTTGCTCCGCCGCCTTTGCTATCACATCATACATCGTTTGTTTTTGCTCATGCGTGGCAGAAATATCCAAAAATACAATCTCATCTGCGTTCATTGCGTTGTACGCTTTTGCAACCTCAACAGGGTCGCCAGCATCAATAAGATTGACAAAATTTATCCCTTTTACCACTCTGCCATCTTTTAAATCTAGGCAAGGTATTATCCTTTTAGCTAGCATTATTTGCAAACCCCCAACGCTTCACTCAAATTTATTGTGTCGTTATAAATTGCTCTGCCCAAAATTGCGCCGTAAACATTGTGCGATTTTAGCCTAACTATATCCTCAATGCAACTCATTCCACCACTTGCAATAACGTTTAAACCCGTTTGCTCTTGCAACAAAACCGTCGCATCAATATTCACGCCTTTTAGTGCGCCATCACGCAAAATATCGGTGTATACTATGGTGTCTACGCCAAACTCTTTCATTTTATCACACAACTCTTTTGCCGTAATATCCACGCTTTTTACCCAACCTTTTATTGCCACTTTGTTGTTTTTAACATCAATACCGCAAACAATCCTATTGCCGTAAATTTGCGTGGCTTGCTGTACAATTTCTGGATTGGTTACACATACGCTACCCAAAATAACACGGCTTACTCCCAACTCCTCCAAGTAATATTTAACACGCTCTAAAGAGTTAATTCCCCCACCAACTTGCACCGGTATGGTAACGCTTTTAACCAACTTTTTTATGGTGTCGCCATTGTCAAAAGCGCCGTCAAATGCGCCGTTCAAGTCCACCACATGCAAAAATTGCGCGCCAAGACTTTGCCATTTTAACGCTACATCTACGGGTGAACCATAAACTGTAACATTGTTGCGGTCGCCATAAAGCAACCTAACCGCTTTGTTATCCAAAATATCAACAGCAGGAAATAGTATCATTTTAACCCCCCAAAATTTTTTAAGATTTGTAAGCCCACTTCTCCACTTTTTTCTGGGTGAAACTGTGTGGCAAACACATTATCCTTTTCTACGCTTGCAGTAAAATCAATTTGATAATTGCAGGTAGACGTTGCAAATTCTTGTTGTTGCGGCGCATAATAACTATGCACAAAATAAAACATATTGTTATCCAACCCTAACAATATTTTACTGCTAGAGTTAACTTTTATATTATTCCAACCAACATGAGGCACTTTTAAGCTAATATCAAACCTTTTAATTTCGCCCTTAAACACGCCAAGCCCCTCAAAACAGCCGTCTTCCAAACTTCTTTCAAACAGCATTTGCATGCCCAAACATATGCCCAAAAACGGCTTACCTTTTGCAATTTGGCTAAGCAAAAACTTGTCAAAATCTTCCTGTTTTATTAGTTCCATAGCTTGCGAAAATGCGCCAACTCCAGGCAAAACAATGTGCGAACAGTTGTCAATAACCTTTTTATCTTTAGTGATAACGGTGTCTATCCCCACAAATTTAAACGCCTTTTGCACACTACACAAGTTGCCCACGCCATAATCGACAATTGCTATCATTCAAGCACTCCCTTTGATGACGGCAATTTATCGCCAACAATTTTGCTAGCGCCAGCTAACGCCCTTGCAAAAGCTTTAAAAATCGCCTCAATTTTATGATGATTGTTACTGCCATAATGCAAGTTGATATGCATTGTTATTCCGCCATAATTGCACAACGCCCTAAAAAATTCCTCAACCAATTCGTTGTCAAAATCGCCAGTTTTACCTTCTAAATCGGCATTAAACACCAAAAACGGTCTACCAGACAAATCAATTGTAACGGTGGCTAAAGCCTCATCCATTGGGATTGTAACGGCGCTATATCGTGCTATGCCCACTTTGTTAATTGTGGTTTCTGCAATCGCTTTGCCAAGCACAATGCCAATATCCTCAACAGAATGGTGCCCGTCCACTTGCAAATCGCCCTTGCAAGTTAGCTCTAAATCGAAACTGCCGTGGCAAGCAAACAACTCCAACATATGGTCAAAAAAACCAACGCCAGTGTAAATTTTGTATTCGCCATTTCCGTCCAAGTTAAATTTTAAATTAATTTGTGTTTCTTTAGTTTCTCTGTTTAAACTTGCAATCCTACTCATTTTTTACTCCTTATTCTTCCTTATTTTCTTACTTAACAATAATCTTTTACTTTGTTTTATTTTCTTACTTTGCAAAAAATTTATTTCGTTTTATTTTCTTCTTCTCGTATTAAAATTGTGTTTGCGTGCGCCGTTAATCCCTC
>JAVVTM010000117.1:0-4778 GCA_036653655.1 Clostridia bacterium
ATTTATACCTTATTTATATTTTAGTACAAAAAAAACGGTTTGTCAATTACCGTTTTTAAAATAATATAATATTGGTTTTAATTATTAACAATGAATTATGCTAATCATTCCTTTTTCGTATATTTTTTAATGTAAATTATCAATTTTCGTATATTTTTTAATGCAAATTATCCATTTTTGTATAATAATTATTTGCTATTTATTTTTTATTGTTTAATTATTTTACGCCGTTTATTTCATTTTTGTACATTTGTTTTGCGCCATATTTATTTACTAGCTCGCTAAGCGTGTTGAAAAGTTTTACTGCGCTAAATTGCTATCCTCTCATCTTTATCAAAACCCACTTTGTTTAAGTTTTCTTTTAATTCGGCAATCTTTTTTTCGATAAGTAAAATATTAGCTTGCTTTTTATCAATTTCTGCTTGCGCATTTTGAATTTCTCGGTTGGCGGTGGCAATTTTATACTGCACCTCTTGCGCCAATCTTTTGACCCTAAGCACATTTTGTATATCACAATAAACTTTAATTGTCATAGAAATAATCACTGGCAACAAGCTTATGCATGGCAATATCGCAACTAAATAAAACACCTTTGCAATATCTTTTGGCACGCCATATTTTTTTTTGGTTAAGCCTGATGTGCTAATGCGCGCAACAATCAATGTTGCAAACGCTGTTAACAAAAACTTTGTAATAAAACTGTCAAACACAAGCTGATTGTTTGGATAAAGTTGCAATCCATTTGCAAAATCTGCAATTACTGTACAATTGTAAATGTTTAGCGCAATTGCAATAAGCCCGCAAATGTAATTAAAATAGCTTACTTTTGTTTTATTTGGCATTTGTGTTAGCTCATTATTGGCTTTAATTTCTTCTCGTTTGTTGTTTATTTTGGTTGAAAAATATGTAAGTTGCTCATTTTCATCGCTTAAATCTTTTTGAAGATTATTTTGTGTAGCCAAAAGAATATCCCTGCGTTTTAGCCTTTCGACATAAACAGAATACTCGCTTTCAATCAAATTGCGTTGGTCAGAATTTGCAACCGCTCGGGCGCTTCGTAAATATGTTTGGTGCGATTTGTCGTTGATATCGCTAAATTGTTTGGTAAGCACTTTTACCATACCAAACCACCCACGATAATCTTCGGGATTGTTTTTTATAATGCTTGCAAACACCTCGTAAGCTTGCTTAAAATCGCCAAGTTTAGAAAACATTTCGCCGTTGGCAACCAATTTGTCAATATTTAATGGCGCATTGCCTGTGTTGTTATTGTTGTTGCTACTCTGCTTTATAAGCTCCTTTAGCTCATCAATTTTGTCGGGCGCTTTCTTTTTTGACATACCTTCGATAACATCAAAAACCCTCATTGACAAATCTTGCAAGTGCGATAAAGCGTTGTCGGTGGCATCAATCCACATTATGCCGTTAAAAAAATCTTTAAACAATTCTGTATGCGCTTGAGTGTCAATCTTATATTCTATGCGTGGCTTATTTAGCCCTTTAGCAATGCGCAATTCGTTTTTTACATCGCCTGAAAGCATTGCATCTTCGCTTGTAATTACAACAAAAACTTTGCAACTATCAATAGCCGCTTCGATTGTGTCCCAATAGTTTTCACTGTCGTTTGGGCGCAAATTGCGTGTGGAAATCCAACATTTATTGCCGTCTTCTTCTAGGCATCTAACTGCCGATTCTGCAATGGCGGTGTCGGTTGACCTAAAACAAATAAAGCAATCTCGGGGCACTATATCATAGTTTTCTTCTAGCCTCTTTTTTTCGATTGTTTTGCGGTTGTGCTTAAACAAAAATTCTGATTGATTAATGCATTTTATGCTTTTAATAAACGCCTCAATCTGCGCACGATAACGCAAATCTGATGTTATAATCATATGGTCAAGCACTTCGCAAGCTTCACTTGGAGTTGCATCAACACCACTTGTAGCAATAAAATCGTTATATTCGTTTGGGCGATTTTGTTTGTATTCGCCATAGGCGTGATAATACAACGCCGAAAAATCATTAGGGATTATTTCTCGTATTTTGCTTGAATAGTTTAATATTGCTAAAATGTTATTATAAGTTACCGCCTCTTTTAAAAGCTGGCGTAAATTAATTAAATCTTTAGTTTTATCAACATCTACCATTGTAAGCTGTATGGCGTTTTCTACAATATACTCGTTTCCGCAATATTTACAAACGCCAATATTGCCATTTTCGGTATCTATTTGTAGAGTTCCACCGCAGTTAGTGCAAATCGCCTGCCTTAAATCCATTGTGTAAAACCTCCATTGTACAACATTACTATTGCTATTTTTGTGCCATTTTGCAATTTTTTACAACAAGCGCAACAAATTTGCGCTGTTTTATTTGTTTATTTGCGCTGTCATACCTTGTTATTGCGTTAACAATAAAATGTATGGCGCATTTTTTATAAAGCTCATTTATTATTAATATGGCTTTAAAATTTTAATATACCGCTAAAATTATTCAGAAATAGGGTCTTCTTTTGCCTCATCAATTTTGTTGTTTTCGGCAAACGCCATATTATCTTCGTTGGTCTTATCCGCCTCAAACATTGCTAAAATATTTTGCATATTATCGGATACTCCATACACTTTTTCGTTTTCAACATACGATTCATTTACGGTGTCGATAACGCCCAAACTGCCAGCAAGTTTATCCTCGTGTTGCATTTTTTTAACATTTGTTTTTGACAAAAACTTTTCCAATTCTTTTGGGTTGGTTAACATATCGTTAAGGGATATTTTAGAGTTATTTGCAATAAATTCCCTATCGTCCATAGCGCTTTTTAATGCATACATTGCGCTCAAATTGCTGTTTACAAACTGCCAACGCTTTGATGCGGAAGCATTTTCTCGCTGAATACTTTCAATTTTTTTTGCGTATGCCACTTGCATATTTCGGTCGGTTTCTCTTTTGCCTTTAGCGACAAGCTCGCCAATTTTCTTTTTTGACTCATCAAACGACGCAATAATATCTTCTTCCTGCTTTTCTAAGCCAATAATTGCCTCAACAACTTCTTCGCGCTTAATTTTATCAAATTTTTTTCGTGAAAAAATACTCATATCTCTCCTTATATTTTAGCACGCATTATTGCGCTCTGCCATAGCGACTGTCGCATCTTTAATTGCGTTAAAAATTTTGTCAACGCTTTTATTTGACGCCAACAAAATTTTAATATCATCTAAGGTATTGTTAATCTTTTTTTCTATATCCAACACAACCTTGTTTTGGCAAGGATTAGAAAACTTAATAATCTCTTGCAATTCTATCAATGCTTTTTTTACCGCTTCATCACTGTTGATTGTCAATAAAACATCAATTTTTGATGATAAATTTGCCAAGTTATTTCCTTTTGTTGATTGATTTTTTCTTTTACAAAAACACATAATATAATCTCCTTTTTATAATTTACGCCCGCATTTGTTGCAGAAAATAGCGGTGTCATCTACTAACGCCCCACAACCACTGCACACTTTGCCTTTCTGTGATAAATTTGCGCCACAAATATTGCAAAACTTAGAGTTTTTGGCAAGCTTAGCGCCACATTTTTGGCAGAAAATTGAACCATCATCTTTGCCACTGCCTTTTACGGCTTCCTCAATAATATGTAGTTTTTTATCCTCATCTTCTCGCTCATTTTTACGCAATTCGGTGTGGCTTGTGCCTTCTTCACGCAAGATATATTTTTCTTTTGCTTTGTCTTGCATCAACTTTTTAATTTCTTCGGGGTATACCAAATTGTCAATTGTAAAATCACAAACTTCTATGCCATATTCATCAAATTCGCTAGCAAATTCATTTTTTAGCTCGATTGACAAATTTTTAATATTGGTGCTGATAGCGTAAAACCCAATTTTTTCAGTAACCAATTTTTTTGCAAGCGCATCTTTTACAAACAACGCAATTTTAGAACGGAAAAAATCACTAACTTTGTTTACCGTAACACCATCGCTCAACCCAACCATACGCCCAAAAACTTTTTGAACATTTTTGATTGCAAAACTTAGCGTGCCACTTGCGCCCAACGATACATAAATGCCAGTTTCGGCATCTTGAAAATCAATTTTTGTTGGAGTGCCCCACAAAATTTGTTGGCGCACAGTTTTGTTCACAAAATAAACATCGCAACTTAACAAATCTTTTTTGTCCAACTCCTCGCCAATTTCGTACTCGCCACCCCTTTCATAAACGGCAACCATTTCGCCATTTTTAAGGAATATAGCCTCGCTGTTTGCCTTAACTATTAATTTTGTTTTAACATTAAATTTTTTAATTGGGCTTTGCCAAATTAATTCGTTTGTCATCGCTTTGGTTTCTATAACAACTTCTGCGTTTAACGCTTCCTTAAACGCTTTTTTTTCTAAATCTTTTTTAAATAAACTCATAATCTCTCCTTATAAACCATATTTACTTTTGTGTTTTACAACTTTTTTATTTAAATTTATTATTGCAACTTATGTAATATTAACAATCGCTATGTCTGTTTTATTTATATTTAATTATTTTATTTTATATTTTAGCGTTATATTATCATTTTGCTTTACAAATTTTGGCTAAATATCATTTGTTGTAACTGTGTATGTTTGTATTTTATTTGCATTATTGCATATTTTTTACTTAAATTTTTGTATGCTTTTGTTTGTATTTTTTGCTTAAACTTTTTTAGATTTTGTTTGTATTTTTTGCTTAAAATTTTTTAGATTTTGTTTTAAAAAATCATATTGCGTTGCTTTTGTTTGTTAAAATTTAACCTC
>JAVVTM010000118.1:0-4759 GCA_036653655.1 Clostridia bacterium
TATATCTTTGCAAACTATTGCTTGTGTTGCAACAAACAACTTTGCTAACCACCACTTAACTATTGCTTAGTGTTTGCGACAACTATCTTTGCAAACAACTGCCCAACTATTGCTTAGCGTTTGCGGATTATTTTATTTTGCCTCCGCTTGCCTTAAGCACTCTGTTCATTATTGATTTTCCTAATTCATCTTTAGACAAATCTTCGCACAATATGTAGTTGCCAATTTTATCCGCCTCAAACATTGCGCTATAAATGTTTTTGCACGCCTCTTTTGTATCTTTGCCTAAACTAATAATTTGCTTATTGTTATATTTATCCATATTGCTTTCAAAACACAAAATAACCGGTGTTGCGCCTTCAGCCAATTTTTGCTTGTAAATTTCATTTGCAATATCACAATTTGTAACCACCAACATTTCTGCTTGTGGGGCGTAATGTTTGTATTTCATACCGGGCGCTAAGGCAACTTTAACCACGCCTTCAAATGTTTTAACCTCTTTTAGCACTTCCAAAAGCATTGTTGCAGTAATTGCACCGGGACGCAATATTGTTGGTATTTCACTTGTCATATCAAGTATGGTAGATTCTATGCCAACCTCGCAATCTTCCCCTTGTATTATCAAGGGTATTAGCCCTTGCATTTCTTCATAAACATGCTTATATGTGGTTGTACTTATGTGGGTTGAGCGGTTTGCCGAAGGGGCTGCGATTGGCGTTTTGCAAGCGTCAATAAAGGCGCGCGCCTCTGCGCTTTTTGGCATTCTTATCCCTACCGTATCCAAATTTGCAGTAACCATATTTGGCACTTTATCACTCTTTTTAAATATTATTGTAATTGGCCCAGGCATAAATCGGTTGATAAGCTTGTCCACCGTTTCACTAAATGGTTTTACCAAATCAAAAATTTGCTCCTTTTTACTAATATGCACTATCAATGGATTATCTTGTGGCCGTCCTTTTGCCTCAAAAATTTTTAACACGGCAGATGTATTAAAACAATCTGCGCCCAAACCATAAACCGTTTCGGTTGGAAAGGCTACAATCTCGCCTTTATTAATTAATTCTGCGCCGTAACTATATGCTTTTTCGCCCTTTAAAATTAGTGTATCCATATTTCTCCTCACAGGTTTTTACAAACTATTTTAAACAATTTTCTTTTATAATAAAATTGTAGATGTTTGCAATATTTACAAAAGATTTATCAAAAATGCGCCCACAATTAAGCCCAACAAACAAATTAATGTTACATACTTTCGCTTGTGCAACAAAAAACTGTCGTACAACAATTCATTAATGACAACAAACAACATTGCGCCTGCCGCAATAGCCAGTGAAACGCTAATTAACACGGTTGAAACTATCCCCAAACCGTAGCCAATCATTGCGCCAATAACTGTTGGAAAACCACTCATTGCGCACCAAAACAAAATTTTCCATTTGTTAATGCCACTTTTTACAAACGGCATACTCATTGCAATGCCCTCTGGTATATTATGTAGCGCAATAACAAGGGTCAAGGCAATACTGCCGTCAATAACGCCCTTACTGCCAATGGCAATGCCCTCTGGCAAATTGTGCAAGCCAATTGCAAACAAAATAACAATACCCATTTTTTTATATTGAGTGTCGCCATCGCTATCTTTTTTTTCTAATATTCTTGTGTCTTCATACTTCTTAAACAAAAAATCAAAACTGGCAATAATTAATATCCCAATTAACAAACCAAGCATCATATAATATATGTTTCCATAACTCAACGATTCTGGCACTAAATCAAAAAAGACAACTGCAAGCATAAAACCAGATGACAAGCTCATCAACAGCGCCATAACTTTATCTTTGTTGATATTGACAAATAAAGGAATTATCGCTCCAAACATTGTGCCCACAACACCCGCCAAAAAACTGTTTAATACTATCGACCAAAACATACTTTCACCCTAATTCCTTTTTACAAAGCGGTAAATATTGCAACCTACCATCAACCTGCCTCGACTCAAACAAAGTTATTGCATTCACTTCAAAACTAAACTCATTCAATTTTGGCAAAACAACTTCTGTTTTTGCGCCTCTACGCAAGGTAATATGCGGTATAAAATTTTCCGTTTCATCTATTATAACAAACTCTTTCAAATATTGACACAAAATAGAATAAGTTTTTTTTAAAATTTTGGATAGCTCCACTTCACAGTACAAAATTTTGCCATCTTTAAACGATTTTACGCCACCCGCTTTAACATCAAACTTATGCAAAATATCAATAGCATAAAAGGTACTTTTAATTTTTTCGCATTGCTCCAAACTACATTCGCCCAAAAACTTTAGCGTTAAATGAAAATTTTGTTGCTCGGTGTAATTTCCGCCAACATTAAACGCCTTTAACTCATTTTGAAGATTAAGCAACTTACAGTGCGTTTCGCTACTTAATTGTACGCCAATAAACAATCTCATAGTACCATTATAATACATTTTAATTAAATATTACAATGTTTTGCTAAAACTCTTTACATTTTTAGTAATATTTGATACCATTATAGTAACAAATTATAAGGAGAATTATAATGGAAGCAATAAAAAAGTTTTTATCAGGTGAAGTCATTACTGGTTTACCAAATTACATTTTATGCGCTGTTGCTGTTGTTTTAGTTGTTTTGCTAATCATTTTGCTTGTAGTAGCAAGTAAAAAACGCTCAAAAAACAATGTTAAAACACCAAAACACACTAAAAGACAAAATGTCATTCATGGCAAAAAGAAGAAGGTTGAGGAACCAAAAGTGCAAATTCCTATGCCTACTAAAGAAGAAATGGCAAATGTTAAAGCAACTGTCGAAAAGGCAACTGCTAAAGCAAGCCAAGAAAAGGCAGTTAAAAATAGCGAAAAAGAAATGTCCGCTACTCTTGTAACTGGCAAAAAGAACGAGGAAAAAGATGATTTAATCCCCGCTACTGAAGAAACAAAATCTGTTTCTGCCCGCAAGAAGATGCCCGTAGCTATTGATGTTGATGACATCGAAATAGCAAAGCAAAAAGCGCCTGCAACCAAAAAAGCCCCAGCTGCTAAAAAAGCGCCTGTAGCTAAAAAAGTGGCAGAACCTAAAGTTAAAGAAGTTGCCCCAAAAGCTGAGGAAGTTGCGCCAGACACTGACCTAAACAATTTTGCAACAAACGCTGAAACAATTTCTGATACCGAATTGCAAAGCTTTATTTATTCTGCTGACAAATCTGAAGCCGTTGCAACTTCTGAAACTCCCGTTTCTGAAAACTTAGTTGAGAATGAGCCTGAAGTTGTCGCTACTGTTGAAGAAAATAACGAAACTCAAACAACTATCGAAGATTTAAACAATTCTTCCGCTGATGAACTTGCTACATTATTGAATGAAGATATAGTACCTAAAAAGAAAGCTCCAGCTAAGGCTAAAGCTCCTGTTAAAGCAACTGCTGCTCCTGCTAAAAAAGGCGCTGCTCCTGCTAAAGGCAATGCAAAAGCCCCTGCTAAACCAGCAAAAGCTGCGGTAATTAACTTAACCGAAACTAACGAAAATACTTTTGGCAAATATGTTATTTCTAAAGATGACACAAATGCAGACAGACCATACAAGTTTAGCTTGCTTGCTAACAACGGTCAACTTTTGTTTGAAAGCGAAGGTTACAAAGTTAAACCAAGAATTAACAGCATTAACGCTTTCAAGCGCAATGTAAAAACTGGTAGCTTTAACATTAATGAAGATAAACAAGGCAACTTTAGCTTTACACTTTCTACTATTCAAGGCGCTCTTGTTGGCGTTGGCGAAAGCTACACAGCAAAACAAACTTGCATTAGTTCAATCGAATCTGTTAAAAAGTTTTGTGAATCTGCTACCGTTATTGAAGATAAAACTGAAGATATTCAAGGCTAGTCTTTGACTATTTGCAAGGCTCAAGGCCTAAGCCTTGATGTATCTGCAAGGCTAAGCCTTGACGTATCTGCCTTCAGCGCTATAACCCAAGGCTAAGCCTTGACGTATCTGCCTTCGGCGCTATGACAAATGTGATGGTTTAATGGCTATAGTGGTCTTTTAGATTTAACCGCTTACTTTTATATGGTGGGGCAATTATTTCTTATTGAAGGCGATAACAACCGTTGGCAACTTGCAATTTATCATTTAGTTACATATTCAAAATTATTAAAACTCCTTATTTATTAAGGAGTTTTTTTTGCGTTTTGCGCTTTATATTTTTGCATAAAAAAAGACAAGGTAAAAAACCTTGTCTTAAATTTTTTGTGTTGAACAAACGATTAACGCTTGCTAAATTGTGGAGCTTTTCTTGCTTTCTTTAAGCCGTACTTCTTTCTCTCTTTTGCTCTTGGGTCTCTTGTTAAGAAACCAGCGCCTTTAAGTAATGCTTTGTTAGCAGTTTCATCAGCTATAACCAACGCTCTTGCAATACCATGACGGATTGCGCCAGCTTGACCAGTAAAGCCACCACCGTTAACATTAACATAGATATCATACTTTGCGCTTGAACCAGTAATTACTAATGGTTGGCGTACGATATACTTTAATGTTCCCAATTCAAAATATTCTTCAATATCTCTTTTGTTAATTGTAATTTGACCAGAACCGTCAGGAATTAAGCGAACTCTAGCGATAGCTTTTTTTCTTCTACCAGTTCCCATGTATTGAACTTTTGCCATTTTAAATCCTCCTCCCGAGCTTCGGTTATTAGTACTTTAATTCAAGAACTTCTGGCTTTTGAGCTTCATGATTGTGCTCTTC
>JAVVTM010000119.1:0-4728 GCA_036653655.1 Clostridia bacterium
GAGTAAAAAAGCATAGCTATTTTGAGGGTTGGTTTTTTAGACATCAATATGGCGATAATAGCATAGCGTTTATCCCTAGTATATCTGTTGATGAAAAGGGTGAAAAGTTGTGTTTAATACAAGTTATTACAAACAAAAAAACTTACAAATTTGAATTTGATTTTGCAAAGTTTAGCGCAGAAAGCAAGGAGCTTAAAATTGTTATTGGCGAAAATGTTTTTACTAAAAACGGTTGTCGAATTAATTTAAAAAATGATGAAGTTAGCATAACGGCAAATTTAGATTATGGCAAATTGACCGAATTGAGCGGAGATATTATGGGCATATTTTCTGTTGTTCCACTAATGCAGTGCAAGCATGGAATTATCAGTATGAAGCACTCCGTAAATGGCGAAATTAACATCAATGGCAAAAAAGAAATTGTTAAAGATGGTGTTGGCTTTATTGAAAAAGACTGTGGCAGTTCCTTCCCCGAACACTATATTTGGTTGCAAGCAAACGACTTTAAAGAAGATGTTTCGCTGTTTGTATCCATTGCGACAATACCCCTTATGATTGGCAAATTCAAGGGGCATATAGCCACATTAAACTATAATGGCGAGGAAATTAAGTTTGCGACATACAATGGTTCTAAAATGGAAAAAAGTTATATTTATGACAAAAGCCCAACAAATGAAGTTGCGTTAAAAAAGGGTAATTGGCTGTTAAATTTAATTTTTGTTGAAAACAGCTCATTAAATTTAAGAGCGCCAAGCAATGGCAAAATGAACCGCACAACCAAAGAAAGTTTAAACGCAACGCTGTTTTTAAAGCTTTACAAAAATGATGAATTGGTGCTTGACACTTTTTCTAACAACAGCGGATTGGAGTATTTGGTTTAACACAAAAGCAAATTAAAATTTTGTGGTTAGCATTAAAACAACTACAAAAAATGTCAAGTAGAGGGCAATTTGCGCAGTGTAAAAGTAAAACTAAAAAAATGTGTTAAAGCTAACTAACAATACCCAAACAAAATAAGTAGTTGCAACAAATTTTTTTAAAGTGCGAATAGTTTAAACAAACTTTTAAGCGTAAAAAAGCAGGTATATGCTACTAACTCAAAAGCTAAACACTTTTGGAGTGGCGCATTTATATACCTGCTTTTACTATTTTCAGTTGGCTTGTAAGTCGTTTAATTGCTACAACAGCCAATTTTTAAGCAAAAAATATTGGTTGTTAAAAAGAATAAGCGGCTACTATTTTATTGATTGCTAACAAGAATAAGTAAATATTATTCTATTAGTTGCTAACGAAATTAAGTGTTACTATTCTATTAGTTGTTAAAGAATAAGTGCTACTATTTTATTGTTTACTCATCATCAGAATCATTTTCAGAATCATTAGCTTCCTTAACAAGTTTTTGATATTCATCAAATACAATGTCAATAATATCTTGGTCTAACTCAATTTGAAAACTGTCATTTCCATCATTGCCTTTAACAATTTTAAATACCAAAGCCTCATCTTCGCCCATACCATCAAGAGGCTCAACTGGCTGTAAAACTGCATAAAAATTGTTTTTGTAAGTTATGCCAGCAATTTCAATAAATTCAATATCTTGACCATTTTCGCTACATAATGTAATATAGTCGTTATCATCTTCATCTTCTTTTGCTAGTGTGTCTAGTAAGCTGTCGTCCATAGTGTTTTCTTTCATTGTAAATCTCCTTAACATTTAATATTTACAGTATACATTAGTTTTTTAAATTTTTCAATGTATAACGGAAAATAAAATCACTTGTAAATTGGCAATATACATCCACACAAAAAAATATTAATAAGGCGCAAAATGTTTTAAAGTTTAACAAAACACGCAGTATCTTAATCGTTGCTAAAACTTTACAAGCAAATTAAATTGAAATAACTATTCTTATATGCTATACTTTAAAAGTTAAATGTTTTGCAAGCATTGCTAAAAGTATGGCATTTTAATGTGTATTTTATGGCAAAAATGCGTTTTGCATTAATAATTTTGTATGTTGGGCAACTTGCCAAAGGAGTTTTTATGTGGTTTGAACACGATTATCGAAGAATATTTATGGATATGCACTTAAATGACACTAACGAAGAATACTTGTCAAAACTTGATGTTGATAGCTTTGTAGCAAGCCTTGTTGATGCAAATGTGTCTAGTGTGGTAGTTAAGGCGCAATCGCACGTGGGGCTACATTATTGGCCAAGTAAATATGGCGGTATGCACAAAACTTTAGAAAAACGAAACCTAGATTATGTTGGCGAAATGTCAAAAAAATGCCACGAAAACAATATAAATGTGATACTTTATTTTTCACAAGTGTATGACAATTTGTCTTATGCCAAGCACAGAAGTTGGCGGTTGAGGACATTTGCAGGCACAGGCTCACGCTTTCCACTTGGCAAATTTACATCAAGATACGGCTTAGTTTGCCCAAACAACAAACATTACAAAAAGTATTGTAACGATATTTTAACTGAACTTGCCCAAAAATATCAATTTGAAGGCATTTTTATGGATATGCCATTTTGGCCACAGTTGTGTTATTGCAAAGATTGCCAAAGGCGATTTTTAAAAGCTACGGGGCATTTGTTGCCACTTGTTTGGAATTTTAATAGCAAAACCTTTAAAAAATATGTTTTAGAACGACAAAATTGGGTTGACCAATTTATGCAAGAAAACACTAACGCATTGTTAAAAGTTAACCCTAATATTGCGGTGGAACACAATATGGCGGCAATAGGTTTAAATTGGCAAACGGGCAATACCGAAAAGAATTTTGCGCATTCTACCTATGCAAGCGGAGATTATTATGGCGGATATTTGGAGCAAACTTTTATGTGCAAATATTACAATAATATGACAGTAAACAAGCCGTTTAGTTACATAACTTCTAGGTGCGACAACAATTTGTTTTTTCATACAGTTTCACGCACATTTGAAGATTTGCTTGTGCACAATTTAACTGCGCTTGCGCACAATGGCGCATTTTCCATTTGCGATGCAATGAACCCTGATGGCACAATTACCGATAAAATGTACAAAACCGAAATAAAGCAAATTTTTGCAATTACAAAAGATATCGAACAATATGTTAGCGGTAATATTTTGAGTGATGTTGCAATATGGTACAATACGGCGTTTAAATCCACAGCAAATTACATAAAATCTGCTTTTAATATGGCGCAAATTATGTTGGAAAACAACATAGCTTTTGATGTTGTAGGCAGTAAAAATCTTGCAGATTTAAAGGCGCAAGTTATTTGCATTAACGACCAACAATTAATTAGCGACGAGGAAGTTGCAATTTTGCAAAACTATGTTATATGCGGTGGCAATTTGTTTGTTACGGGCGCTCTTGGCAACAATAAAAAGTTTGAACAGCTTGTTGGCGTAAAAATTTTGGGCGCTAGCAAATATGGATATACTTATTTAAACCCAGTAAAATCTGATTACATTTTTGAAAATTTTGATAAAAGTAGCCCGTATCCAGTGGAGCATTTTGCATACGAAGCAGAAATTATTAATGCGCAAAATAGTATTGAAAATGATGTCAATATAAAAGACAGTATCCCACAAAAATCAAACGCTAAAGATAGTATCGAAAAGGATATTAATGCGCAAAATACAAATGGAACGACAGAAGTTTTAGCGACGCTATCATATCCATACACCTTGCCAAACAGCAAAGATTTTGCAGCGATACACTCAAATCCTCCGGGAATACACACGGCATTACCAGCGGTTATAAAAACAAAAATTGGCAAAGGCTCAATAATTTGGTGCGCCAACCCAATGGAATTAACTCAAGCGCACAACTGCAAAAAAACAATTGCAAGGCTTGTTAGTTCGCTTTTAACTAAGCGTGAATTTAGCTCAAATGCGCCAGCTTTTGTGGAAATTTTAAAGTGGGTTAAAAACTCAAAAACCTATTTGTCATTGGTAAATCAACAAAGCGTAACTCCAATTTATCCAATAGATAACATCGAAATTACTCTTGACAAAATTTACTCAAAAATTAACATAGTTTCAAAAACAAATGGCAAACTTGAAGTAACGCAAAAGGAAGGAAAATCTATTATAAAAATTGACAAACTAGAAATTTTTCATATTATTGAGTTAATTGAGTAGCGGTAAAAAGCAGTGTTAGGTAGCAAATAAAAAATAAAAGTAGTAAAAAAAAGTAGTAAAGTAGTAAATAATGTGGTAAAATAATTTTGTTAATTTGCAAAGGTTAACAAAATTTATTTGCGGAAGTGGCTCAGTGGTAGAGCTTCGGCTTCCCAAGCCGACTGTCGCGAGTTCGAATCTCGTCTTCCGCTCCACACAAAAGCGTTGTTTTAACAGCGTTTTTTTTATGCCATTTTAGCAAAAACAGTGCAGTTTGCAAATAAAAACAGCATATTGCGCTGTTATTAAATGTATATATGGTATTGACCTTTTGTTTTATTAATGCTATTATATTATAAATGAGTGCGCATACGCATTGCCTGCGCACATCAAAAAACAGGGTGCAATTAAGCGTAAAACTTGAAAATCGCCCAAAAGCAAGGCGAGATTAAGCGTAAAACTTGAAAATCGCCAAAAAACAGGGCGCAATTAAGCGAAAAACTTGAAAACCACCCAAAACAAAGCACAAGTGCGTAAAACTTGAAACCGCCCAAAAGCAAGGCGCAAATAACATTAAAATATTAAAATCAACGCAAAATATTGCT
>JAVVTM010000120.1:0-4714 GCA_036653655.1 Clostridia bacterium
ACCCGATGAAATTACAAAATATATTACCTATCTGCGAGATCACAACGTGGAGGTTTTTACACCAAATATTAATAAAAGCAAGGTGTATTTTTCTTGCGAAAACAACGGCTTGCGCTTTGGTTTGCTTGGCATTAAAAATGTTGGCGAAGCAGGCTTAACAGAAATTGTAAAAGAGCGTGAAGAACACGGCGAATTTAAAAGTTTGGAAGATTTGTTGCGCCGTATTGATGTTAAATTGGTTACCAAACGAATGATGGAGTGCTTGATAAAAGCGGGCGCATTTGATTGTTTTGGGCATCATCGTTCCACCTTAATTAGCGTTTATGAAAAAATTATGGATATTATTATTAAAGATAAACGCACGCAATGCACAGGGCAAATGTTGCTTTTTGATTTAATTGGCGATGCAACGCAAGACAGTATTAAAATTGTAGAAATTGCCGAATATACAAATAAGGAACTGTTTTCTTTTGAAAAAGAAGTGTTAAACTTGTATGTTAGCGGTAATCCGCTTGAGGAATATAAAGACAAAATACACAAAATGCCTTTCAATTTGTCAATGATTGCAGACTTAATGTCCACCGATGAGGAAGATGAGGAAAAGCAGTTAAGTAACAAAAAAATTGTAGAGCAATTTAACGGCAAAAGGGTGCAAATTGGCGGTTTACTTGCCGATTTTACAAAAAAAATGACAAAAAAGGGCGTTGCTTTTGGCGTGGGCGTTTTAGAAGATTTGTATGGAAGCATAGATATTTTGTTTTTTAGTAGCGTTTTTGAAAAATATAAGGGTATGCTTGTTAAGGATAAAATTTATGTTGTGTCTGGCGTGATTAATCTTGATGAAAAGCCAAAAATGAATGTCAATAGTATTGTTGAGTGGTCGCTTGAGGAAGATAAAAATAATTTTGACAAGCCAAAAACGCAAAATACTAATAGCGACAATGACAAAAAAGAACAAGTTTTGTACTTAAATTTAACAGGAAAGTACGATATGGTAATAGATAATGTTTTGCAAATTTTGGGCGCATACGGCGGAAGTACAACGGTAAAAATGCAAAATAATAAAACATTGTTACAGTACAGCATAAAAGTTAATCCGTCTAATTCTTTGCTGTGGGAACTAGAAAGCCTATTGGGCAAACAAAACATAAAGTTGATGTGATTGTAACTACATTTTTTTGTTGACCCACTAATTTTTAGCGCGCAATTGTTGGTTA
Organism: Clostridia bacterium; assembly: GCA_036653655.1. GTDB lineage: Bacteria > Bacillota > Clostridia > Christensenellales > UBA3700 > JAVVTM01. Next base: position 1,218 of record JAVVTM010000120.1, read on the forward strand.
AATAAAAAAGCAAACAAAGCAATAAAACCGCTAGCTTAGCACTGCTAAAACCCGTTTTAATAAAATTTTTAGCGCGCAATTATTTGGTTAAATAAAAATAATTAGTTTGTTAATTTTTTATTTAATAAAAAATGTTTATCTTGCAATAAAAGTTTTTAAAAAGACAAAAAATTGCTAGCAACTTAACAAGTTATTTGCTATAATATACATTGATATGTTTTGAGCGAAACGCTTATTAGGGGAAAGTATGGAAAACAATTTTAATAACGAAGACAATTTTTTTGTCGTTAAGGCTAAGGGTACAAATGTCCAAGTAATTGGATTAACTCGTGGTAATTGCACCAAACCACAACACACTGAAGTGTTGGATACGGGCGAAGTGTTTATTATGCAATTTACAGAAGGTATTTCTGCCATAAAAATTAGAGGCAACGCAGAAATTATCACTAGATATGGCACTGTTTCTTGCGAAAGGGAAACAAAACAATAACTTTGCGCAGTTGCTTGCAAAATAATTAATAACAAGTTTTATAAAACGAAGTTTTAGTTATTTGCAAAGTATCAATTATTAATGTTAAGTAATTTGCAAACGATATTTAACTGTTATTTGCAAAATAAAGCGATAATAATTTGCGCTAAAAAGCAAAATAGTTTGTAAAGTAATGTGCAAAAAACAAAAGATGCGTAAATATTTGCAAAAATGAAACAAAAAGAGGTTGTAAAATGAAAAAGATTGCTATTTTAACAAGTGGCGGAGATGCGCCGGGTATGAATGCTTGCATTAGAGCGGTAACAAGATATGCAATTTTTAATGGTTTGGAAGTTATGGGCGTAGAAAGAGGCTATGAAGGCTTAGTTTATGACAACTTTGTGGCGATGAACAAACGTAGCGTTTCTGATATCATTCAACGCGGTGGTACTTTTTTAAAAACTGCCAGATGTCCTGAATTTGCCGAAGTTAAGTTCCAACAACAAGCCGTTGATAATTTAAAAAAGCACAATTGTGATGCGCTAATTGTCATTGGTGGCAATGGTAGCATTAGGGGCTGTTACGATTTGTACAAAAATTGCGGTTTTAACGCAGTTGGCATACCGGGCACTATTGATAACGACCTAGATTACACCGATTTTACCTTAGGTTTTGACACGGCAGTTAACACTGTTTTAAGCGCAATCAACAATTTGCGTGATACAATGACTTCTCACGATAGGGTTAGTATTATTGAGGTTATGGGCAGAAAGTGTGGGGATATTGCGTTGTACGCAGGCATTGCAGGTGGCGCAGAAATTATTTTAGTGCCAGAAGTTAAATTAAATTTAAGCAAAGTGTGTGAAAAACTTAAGAAAAACCAAAAAAATGGCAAAACTTCAGATATTATCGTATTGAGCGAGGGAGTTTGTAGCGCAGAGGAATTGAAGGCTGCTTTACAGTGCGAAATGGGCATTAGTTTGCGCACAACAACGCTTGGCCATATTCAGCGTGGAGGCACGCCAAGCATGCAAGATAGGTTGCTTGCAGCTCGTTTTGGGGTGGAAGCTGTTGATGTATTGTTGGCTGGCAAAAGTTCTAGAGTGGTTGGCATACGCAATAATAAAATTATTGAGGAAGATATTTCTGAAGCGTTGGCAAAACCTCACAAATTTGACACTCGACTTTATAAGGAAGCCAATATCTTAAGCCTATAATATTTTATACATCTAAAAGCATTAATTAATTGGTGTAAAACATTTAACGCAAAAGCAAAATGTAGCCAAAGGCGAAAGCGAAATTAGAAAAAACAAAAAAGCAGTTTGGTGTAAAACATTTAATGTGAATGCAAAATGTAGCCAAAGGCTAAAGCGAAATTAGCAAGTGCAAAATAATAGCAAAAGCAAAAATAAAAGCGAAAATAAAAATTAACAATATACAATTTGTTAACACAATAAAAGTTTATAATACAGTTTTATGGAGGTACATATGAGTACATTAAAAGGTGCTTTGATGTTTGGTCAATCAGGTGGTCCATCATCAGTTATTAACTCAAGCGCAGCTGGTGTTTTTACAGAAGCGTTAAAACAAGATTGCATTACCGCAGTTTATGGCGCAGCGCACGGTATTCGTGGCGTGTTAAATGAAGAATTTTATGATATGAGTAAAGAGGACAAAACTGAACTTATGTTGTTAAAAAATACTCCATCTTCTGCTTTAGGTTCTGTAAGATACAAACTAAAAGATGCGTCAGTTGATGAAACCGATTACAAAAAATTGTTGCAAGTTTTTAAAAAGTATGACATTCGCTATTTCTTTTATAATGGCGGTAACGACAGTATGGATACTTGTAACAAAATTAGCAAATATATGAAAAATTCTGGTTGGGAATGTCGTGTTATGGGCGTACCAAAAACAATTGATAACGATTTGTTTGGCACTGACCATTGCCCGGGTTATGCATCTGCTGCAAAATATGTAGCCACAACTATGATGGAACTAAAGTTGGACGCTAACGTTTATGATACTCCAATGATTACCGTTGTAGAAATTATGGGCAGGCACGCAGGTTGGTTAACCGCAGCTGCAAGCCTTGCAAACCTTAAAGATGGTTTGGGCGCAGATTTAATTTATTTGCCAGAAGTTGCATTTACTAAAGAAAAGTTTTTAGCTGATGTTGCGCAAAAATTAAAAGAAAACAACGGCAAATGTATGGTTGCTTTATCAGAAGGCATCGCAGATGCAAACGGTGTTTTGATTGCAGAAACTATCAATGAAAATGTTGCAAAAGACAGTTTTGGGCACGCTCAATTGGGTGGTGTTGGCACTGCGCTTGCAAATATTTGTAAAGATACTTTTGGCTTTAAAACTCGTGCTATTGAGTTTAGCTTAATGCAAAGATGTGGCGCTCACTTAGCGTCTAAAGTTGACGTTGAAGAAGCCTTTAATTCTGGCGCTGCCGCTGTAAAATACGCTGTTAGCGGTGTTACAGACAAAATGGTTGTGCTTGTACGCAATATGTCAAGTGGCAAATATGTTTGCGATATTGACGTTGTAGATTTGTCTTTAGCTGCCAATACTGAAAAGAAAATTCCTGCCGAATGGATTATTAACAACGGCACAGGACTATCAAGCGCATTTACGGATTATGCATTGCCACTAATTCAAGGCGATTGCAAAGCTCCACTAGAGGACGGCTTGCCAAGATTTGCTAAACTTAAAAAAGTGCTTGCAACAAAATAAGTTTTAATAGTTAAAAATAACGGCAACAAAATAAGTTTTAATAGTTAAAAATAACGGCAACAAATTTGCTACTGCCCAAAAGTTTGGGCAAAATTAATATTAACATTGGGGAATGATTTCGATATTGTATTGAAACCATTCCTTTTTATTTTAGTACAATTTTTTAGTTTAAACAGATTTAATAATAACTTTTGCGCAGTACAAATAATAATAACTTGTGTAGTGCAAATATAATCACTTTTTTTAGCGTAAATAATAATAACTTTTATGTAGTGTAAATAATGAT
>JAVVTM010000121.1:0-4702 GCA_036653655.1 Clostridia bacterium
AACCTTTAAGGTTTTTGTTAACTAATCTGTTTATTAATTTGTTAATCCTTTAAGGTTTTTGTTAATTAGTCTTTAAAGTTTTTGTGAATATCTTTATTGTTTTTAGTTTGGTCTTTACCTTTTACAGTAGTTTTGTTTTTATCATAAGTTGCCAAGTTTTTGTTTTTAATTTTCTTTTTAGGTTTGTAACGCTTAAACAAATAGATGATAATTACAATTACTATTACGCCAGAAATGATACCGCTAGAGATGTACAACCACATAAATTTGTTGCCTTCAGGCTTAGGTTCTGGGGTTGGTTCTGGTTCTGGAGCTTCGCTGTCTTCTTTAGTAAATACAATACGAATATTTTTAGCTTTATCAAAGTTTTCTGTAATAGTTTTATCTTCATTTTCTGTTACAGGCACTGCTGTTTCAAAAGCTGTTTTTGTAATTTCTTTAACATTTACGTTATCAAAGAAGGCATAGCCTTTAGCGTAATTTTCGCCTTCGTCTGTTTTGCTTTCTTCGCCCAATCCAACAACAAGGTTAAATGAACTTACAGATGCGCCCTTTTCAACTTTAATAAAGAAACTATATTTTGTCCATTCACTGTTTTCAAGCGCAACTTCCTTGCCATCTTTATCATAACTTGTGTTGATAAGCCTTTCATCATTTTTACCAAATGAATAAGATTTATTGTTCATTTTTAGTGTGAAGTATGCGCTGTCTGCCTTTTGTATTTGATAAGTGTAAATCCATGCGCTAATTTCATACCAGTTATCTTCGGTTGAAGACAAAGATTTTGAAGATTTTGTGCTGTATGTGTAACCAGTTGCAACTTTATTATTGATAACTAAAATATTGTTGCCAATTTCTGTCGCTGTTGTGTTGAACAATTTATTTTTAATTACTTCTTTTTTGTCGCCAAAATTAAACCAATCAAAATCGCCTTTTGTCTTGTCAAATACGCCTGAAAGTAAAGAATCACTGTCGGTTTTAGCTTTACTGTCAACGCTTGCGCCTGACCAATCGGTTGGAGTGCTAATTTTGTCTTTAGCTTCGGTATAGTTGTTAAAAGAATCAGTTGTGTAAGAAACAGGCTTGTAGCTTGGGGCAGAAGTTGCTAATTTGCTAGCGTATTCTTCCTCGTTAACTTCATAAACATTGACATTATCAAAATATGCTGTGCCACTAACTTTATCCTCACTGCCTTTGTTGCCAAGGAACAAGTTTAGGTTGGCAGAAATATCTGATAAACCAGTTTCTACATAGAAAGAATATTTTGACCATTCAGTATTAGTGATATTTTCAATTTTATATTCTTCATTTTTTTGTGAAGTGGTTAAAGCGATACTTGCAGAACCATTATTTGCAACTTTAACCCAAACTTCTATACGATAGTATTTGTCTTTAGTTAAAGATATTGTGCTTGAAGTGTAACCAAAAGGAACAATCTTGCCACTAAATTTTTTGTGCAAACATTCGCATTTTGTATCATTGCAAGTTTTGCCATCGCAGTAGCCTTTTTTAATGCAATCTTCACATTTGCAACCGCAAACTTCTGGAAGGGTTGGTTTTGTTAAGTAACCACTTTCGTTTGCAGCTTTAGTGTTAAGCATTAAAATATTAGGGTTAACTGGTTTTGTGCTCGTTCCTAGTTTTGGTAGGGTAGAAACATCAAAACCTTCTGGCAAGCCCTTTAAAATATCGTTAGAAACATTAAATTTGCCAAGTAGCGCAGAATTGTAAACTTGCAAAATGCCTGCGTTCATGTTAGGCAACAAATCTTTATTGCTAACAGTCCAAGATTTTGGCAAGCCCAATTGGTCGGTTAATAAACCATCGCTAAACACTTTATCGCCAAATTCTTTTGTAGTATCACTAATATTTATTAAATCGAAGTAACCATTAGTAACAGTATTTGATGATGAAATGAATGAATGTTTTTTTGTAAAGCTATCGGTAGAAGCAGAAGAAAATTCGCTATATTTAATTTCTTCCATATAAAGAGTAGAAGCAAGCGCTATACCTTTAATTTTGTTGGTAGCGTCAAGTTTTGTGCCTTTACCTAAGTTGAAGTTAACTAAAATTTGGTTGTTAATAATGTTGTTGCCCTCAATATAAAAGCTCAATTCTGTCCATTCATTAATAACATTTTTGTCTTTATCAACGCTTTCGGTGTTAATATTGGTAAAACTTGCTAAAGAAGTGTATTGTTTTTTTTCATCTTCTTGGCTATTATCGTAACCAACAAGCTCTACTGTCAAGCCTTTGCCACTTGCAACATTGATTGTTTTAACCCAAACAGACACACGGTAATATTGGTTTGAAACCGCAGTAATATTAGTGTTTAATTTAACATCAAACGAAGTTGCTGTTGTGCTGTTTATCATTAACAAATTTTTGCTAATATCTTGAGCAGACGGAGCGCCCGGATTTTTGATGCCAAAATCTTCCCACTTAACGGCGGTAGAAGTTGTATCTAAAAGTTGGAAGCCAGAGTTGCTGTTGACTGCTGAGGTTTTGTAATCGCCAGTGTGGCTAAACCATTTGTCTGCGCCAGTAGTAAAGAAGCCGTCTTTAATAAGGTTAGCTGTGGCATCAACAACGCCAAGGTTGCCCTTAAATGTTTTGTCGTTTGCAGTTGCATTTGTGTAAGCGTCTTGCGCAATTTCTTCAATAACTAAATTGTCAAAGAAAGCAAAGCCCTCAACATGGTCGGTTTTGTCATCACTGCCACCTTGACCAAGCCACATTTCAACATACAAATTGTTTGCTTTTAATGTGTGCCCTTGAATGAAGAAGGTGTAGGTTGACCAAACATTTTCAGATTTGATATTGTTGATAGTAATATTTAAATCATCTTCGGTTGTGCCAGTAGTAAGTTTTAGTGATGCGCCTTTATCGCCAACGGCAACAATGTTTTTAGTTAATACTTTAATAGAAACACTGTACCATTTTGATGATGCAAAATTTAACTTTTCACTTGAGCGGTAACCAGTTGCGGTAGGCTTTAAGTTTTGTATCATAAGGATATTACTGCCATAAGAACCTGCAGGAACAGTTAAGCCAAGGTTTTTGATTGCATCGTATTGCTTGTCGGCATCCATAGATAAATCGACAACGCCTCTTTTTGTGTAATCACTAGAAGTTGGAGCGCTGTTGCCAGTGCCTGTGCCACTTAAAGTTGAATACTTAGAAGGAGAAAGCAAGCCAGAAGTGCCTGTTGTGTAATCAAATTCGCCATCAGTATTGCGGATAGAGAACTTAGCGTTTACTGGGTCTTTTGCGCTTGAATTGTAATCTGCGTTAGTAATTTCACTCATAACAACTTCATCAAAGAAGCCATAGCCTTTAGCCATAGTGCCCGTTGTTGTGTTGCCATAACCTAATGACAAGGAAATAGTGATGCTTTTGTCAGCTGTTGGAGAACCCTCAATGTAAACATTGTAAGTTGACCAAGCGCCATTTGTGTTTATTTTTTCAAACTCTGCGTAAGCATCGCCATAAACATAAATAAACGCTCCGCCAAGGTTGTCCAATATTACGGTATTAACGCTAACAGATAGTTTGTAACATTTATTTTTTTTGATTGCAACGTTAGAAATGCTGTAAGTGTAAGCAGTTGCAACTTTGTTATAAATCATTAAAACATTAGTATCTTTAGCTTCGTTATTAGGAAAGCCCGGGTTAGAAACTTTGTTCCACTTTGAGTAATTTTTTTTGTATATCTTGTCGGATACATCAATTACGCCATGGATTAAAGAATCGGCATCGTTTGGAGTTGCAGATGAACCACCAATAGAACCAGCTTGGCTTGACCAAGTTTCTGGTTTTTGAGGGAATACTTTTGCATCTGCATCTTCTTCTAGTTTTGTTTGCTCAAATGTACCATTGTTTACAAGCCAATCTTTTTCAACAGTAGGATCTGTTTCTGGCTTTCCAGACTCTTTATCACAAGCAATTACGCTGAACAAAAGAGTGAAACTTAAAATGATAACTAACAATGATAGTAGTACGCGTCTAGTCTTTTTCATTTAACCACCTTTACTTCGATATATTTTTCTAGTATATTGTAATATATAAAAGCAAAATAATCAAGAAAATTCTTATAATAATTAAATTTAATTACATACTATCAATATGAACAAGCAGTTGAATATGTCTAATGTGGCGTTCGAGCACCAAAAAGAGCAAAAACGCAGTAAATACTTATTAATTTTTTTTGGACTATTTGTAGGTTTTTTAAATGGTTTGTTTGGCGGAGGTGGCGGAATGTTGCTAATACCATGTTTTACCATTCTTGCCAAGGTTAACGAAAAGGAAGCGCACGCAACTGCAATTGCCACAATTTTGCCACTAAGCATTGCCACCGCAATAATTTACATTAAAAACAACGGCTTCGATTTTGGCATTGGCTTGCCTGTGGGCGTGGGCTTTTTGATTGGTGGCATTTTGGGCACAATTTTGTTAAAAAAATTATCCAATCAAATTTTGCAGTTTGTATTTTATGGAGTTATGATTTTTGCGGGCGTAAAAATGATTTAGTTTTTAATGTTGCGCAGGCAAAAGCTTTTTAGCTTTAAAGTTTAGCAGTAAAATTTTTAACTTTGTTTTGCAAGAATAAATTAGCTACCAATATTGCGCAAGCAAAATAGATAATTTGCTTAAAGATAATTTGCTAAAGATGTTGCGCAAGCAAAAAAGATAATTAGCTAAA
>JAVVTM010000122.1:0-4702 GCA_036653655.1 Clostridia bacterium
TCTCTAATACCAGAAAGCAAAACGATAGCAAGCGTAAAGCCAACTCCGCTAAATGCGCCCATTAAAAACGCCTCTAAGATGTTTTTGCAATCGATACCCAACAACGCTGCGCCCAAAACTGCGCAATTTGTTGTGATAAGTGGCAAGTAAACACCTAATGCGCTGTACAAGCTTGGGCTCAACTTTTTAATTATCATTTCAACAATTTGAACAAGCGAAGCGATAATCAAAATGAAAGCTATTGTTTTTAAGTATTCAACATGCAAAAGCACAAGAATATATTTGTACACAACAAATGTAAACAATGATGATAGCGACATAACAAATATAACCGCCAAACCCATGCCTAACGCCGTATCCGTTTTTTTAGATACGCCCAAGAAAGGACAAATACCTAAAAATTGAACCAATATAAAGTTATTTGCAAAAACTGCTGCAAAAATAATCATTAAATACTGCATTACTTATCCTCCTTGCTGTTTTTAGCGTCGCTATCTTTGTTTGAATTTTCATTAATAACGCCGTTGTTGTTGCCGTCTTTATCAACTTCGTGGTTAAGTGGCTTGATATCCTTTTTAAGTTCATTAACTTCTTTTGTGATATCAAGAGAACTTTTATCATCAGTTAAAATTTTGTTAACAACATCAATCCTAACATTGGTTTCGGTTTCTTTTTGAACAACTCTTTCAATCAAATCACGCTTTTTAGTTTCGCCTTTTTTAGAGGTTTCAACACAAGATGTAATGTGATTTACTAACGCCATTACCATACCAAAAATTAAAAACCCGCCTGCTGGCAAAACAAAAATTGTCATTGCTGTATTTTGCAAAAAGGAAATTTCCATACCAAAAAAACTGCCAGAGCCTAAAAACTCCCTAATTACGCCAATAATGCACAACGAAATTGTGTAGCCAAAGCCCATGCCTAAGCCATCAAGAGCGCTGTCTATAACAGTATTTTTGCTTGCAAATGCCTCAGCTCGCGCCAAAATTACACAGTTTACAACAATTAACGGTATAAATAAACCAAGTGTTTTGTACAAATCTGGCAAGTATTTTGCCATAACCATATCGACAATACTTACAAATGTTGCAGCAATCATAATAAAAGCTGGTATTCGTACAATATCGGGGATTAGCTTACGCAATAGAGAAATCATCATATTACTGCAAACCAAAACAAACACAACCGCCAAGCCCATACTAATGCCGTTTAATGCGCTAGTTGTTACCGCAAGCGTTGGGCAAGTGCCCAATACCAAACGGAAAACTGGGTTTTCTTTTATTATGCCGTTGGTTAATATTTTACCTTTTGACACTTTATTAGATTCCATAACTTACCTCCAAGGCAGCCGCAACCCTATTAAAATCTTGCAAATTGTTTTTATAGATGGTTATTGCTGCATTCATAGCGTTCATCAATGCGCGAGAAGTTTTTGTAGCGCCAGATAAAGCATCAACTTTTTGGTTGCCTTCTTTTGCAGTTTTCAATTCAAAAACGCCAAAAGCGCTAATGTCAACGCCAATATATCTTGCAAAATATTTGTCGGTCAACACCTTACTTCCAACTCCTGCCGTTTCTTTAGTTTCATAAACAGAAATTGCTTTAATTTTATTATTTTCTATCATTACTAAAATTTGAATGCTTTTGCTGTACGCCTCAAGCCCTTGCGCCTTAATGACAACATTGTTTGTGTTATCTTTTGGCAAATAAACGCCCTCAACGCTACCTTTTGCAAAAACGCCCTCTTTAGAGGCTTGTTGCTCGGCATATTTTGATGTAACATCGTCAAACCCGTCTTTACAAGTGTAAAAACTGTTTAGTTGTTTGTTTAACACTTCTTCTTGATTAATTTGCGTGAAGGAAAAAACTAAACCCAAAAGCGCGCCAGATATTATTGCAATCAAACTTAATACAATAATAGGTTTTAATGCCTTTTTCATTTTACTTCCTCCTTTGCCTTTTCTACTTTAACTTTTTTAACTTTTTCTTTTTTAACTTTTACATAGCCAAATGGTTTTGGAATAATAAATTTGTCTAGTAATGGCGTTACAATATTCATAATTAATATTGCAAAAGAAACGCCTTCTGTCATACTACTAAACTCACGGAAAAGCACCGTGAAAAACCCACAACCAATAGAATAGATAATAATACCAAGCGTTGTATTAGGGCTTGTTGTGTAATCTGTCGCCATAAAAAATGCGCCAAGCATTAACCCGCCTGAAAACAAGGCTGGCAATATACTAGCAAAACTCATATTAAACAACGGAGTTAACACGGCAACCGTACCCAAAAATAGCAACGGAATTTTGTAATCAATAACTTTACGAACAATTAAGTAAACACCACCAATGATTAACGCCAAGCTACTTACTTCGCCAGCGCAGCCACCAATATTGCCTAAGAATGCATTTGTAATGTTTATCCCTGCAAAATCATTAATTTTAAATTGAGCAAGCGGAGTTGCAGTTGTAAGAACATCAACGCCACCGGGCAAAGAATCTACACCGCCAAAAAATGCGCCAAAATATTTAAACATTTCGCCAAAACCTTTAGAAAGGTCAATTGGGGCTACAAATTTTGTCATAGTGCCAGCCCACGCTAACATTAAAAATATCCTTGCGGTAAGCGCTGGGTTAGCAAAGTTTTTGCCTAAGCCACCAAACAACATCTTTACAACCATAATAGCAAAAAAGCCACCAATTAATGGAACGTAAAAAGGAACAACCGGAGGCAAGTTCATCGCCAAAATAACACCGGTTACAACAGCGGAATAATCGTTTAGAGTGCATTTTTGTTTGGTAATAACACAAAACAAATATTCTGCGCAAACGCAACTTACCACGCTAATTAGCATTGTCATCAATGGATAAAAACCAAAAATTAGCACCATTGCAAGCATGCTAGGGACAAGCGCAATAATAACATCTTTCATTACCCTAGAAGTAGTAGCATCACTTTTAATGTGAGGAGATACAGACATCATTCTTTTGTATACAGCCATTATTTTATCCCCCTTTCTTTAATCAATTTTTTTGCAAGTTTTATGCTTTGCACAAGCGGTCTGTTTGCAGGACAAACATAAGAACAACAACCGCACTCAATACAATTCATTGCGCCATATTTGTTTGCCAACTCTATATTATTAATACGCGTGTTAGCATCAATAAACATAGGCATTAAATTCATTGGGCAGGCATTATGACATCTGCAACAATTGATACAGCTAGAATATTCAGTTGGGCGCACTTCATCTTCTGTTAAAAACAACAGTGAACTGCTACCCTTTGTTGTGCAAACTCGCAAGTCGGGCTGTGAAAAGCCCATCATAGGACCACCGCTAATAACCTTTGCGACATTAAGATAAGGCTCGCCACCTTGACATTCGTTGTAAATATCTTGATAAGAAACACCGTTGCGCACCCAATAGTTGTTTGGCTTGTTAACGCCTTTGCCCGAAACCGTCATCGCCCTCATAAAACAAGGCAACCCAAGTTTAACAGCGCAAAAAGTGCTGTACGCCGTGTGCACGTTGTCCACAACTGCGCCAACATCCATTGGCAATTTGCCACAAGGTACTACCCTTTTGGTTATTGCAAAAATCAATTGTTTTTCTGCGCCTTGCGGAAATTTGGTTTTTAACGGAACAATTTCTACGCCAGCGGTTACTGACTGTTGCAAAAGTTTAATGGCGTCAAGCTTGTTTTCCTCAATGCCGATATAACATTTGTCAACGCCCAACGCTTTTTTAAGCAACTGCGCGCCCTCAATAACATCTTTTGTTTTTTCTAGTAGCAAACGATAATCACAAGTGATATAAGGTTCGCACTCTGCGCCGTTAATTATTAATACATCAACTTTTTTTGATGGTTTTAACTTAATAAAAGTTGGAAAGGTTGCTCCGCCCATACCAACTATACCAGCCTCTTGTATTCTTGCTACAATTTCTTCTCCCGTAGGATTTTCTAAAATTGGCAAACTTGTGGCTTCATACTTAAAATCGTTTTCAATTTTAATGTGTGGCACCATATTACCAAGTGCGTTAGGCAACATCACTGTGCCCAAAACTTTGCCCGAAACAGAACTAAAAACATTGGCAGAAACAAAGCCCTTTGCTTTACCTATCAAAGAGCCACACAATACTCTATCGCCAACAGCAACACAAACTTCAGCAATTGCGCCGATGTGCTGGGACATAGAAATATGTACGATTTTTGGTGTTTTAAATTCTGTTAATTCAAAACTTTTAGAAAGTTCTTTTTTTGCAGGGGGATGAATTCCCTTTTTAAATGAAAAACTCACGCTAAGCCTCCTTACCCATATTTAAAATAATAACACATATTTATTACTAAATCAACGCTAAAATAGCATAAATAATCGTTTATTTTTTAACTAAGTTTTATTGTGTAAAAAAAATAAATCCTTAACATATGATAAGTTGTTTTTGTATGTTAAAGATTTTTTGATTGTTAAAAAATAGACAAATAAATTGTTGTATAAAATTAATTTGCAACGCTCAATTTTCGTACTTTATTTACAACATTGACACGCTCTATTTTTGATAATATTTTATATTAAAGCAAGTGATTTTTTGTGTGTTTCCTTTTTTCCATTGACACGCTCAATTTGCATACTTTTACCTCATTGCAACGCTCAATTTTCGTACTTTATTTACAACATTGACACGCTCTATTTTTGA
>JAVVTM010000123.1:0-4543 GCA_036653655.1 Clostridia bacterium
CTTTGTCGGTGTTAACACCAAGTGAAATTTTGACATTATCTAAAATTTTGTCAATGCCCAAATCTGGAGGTAGCTTAATCATGCCAGAATCCCCAAGCATTTTTAACAAGTCGTTAACATGTTTGCCTGAAACTCCAATGGTTAGCTGACTGTTCTTTTTAATTTCTTCTGGACTATTTAGCCCTATATTATAATCAATAATAGCAAAAACCAAGCTTGGGAAACTTACAGCCTCTAGTGTTTTATCTGTGGTTGCAGTGCCAAGTGGAGTGCCTACTTCTAATTTTGAATATTCATCATAGTTAAAGTTTTTCGTATCGGCAGAAATAACCATATTTTTCATATAGTTGTTTTCTGGGTTAAACAACACATCAAAGTTGGTGTTTTTAATATCAAAAATGTTGTCGCCCTTGCTTGCCAATTTGATATCTTGACCACTTAACGCAGCTTCTTCGCCATTTAATCCGCCTTTAATTTTGGTGGAAATAGTGTTAACCAACACATTTAAAATATCAGTAATGTTAATGCCTGTAAACTTAGCTTTTGGCAAATTTAATTTTGACAAATCTATAAACAAAGTTTCATCAACATAGATAATTTTTGCAATAGGGTTTTTGTATTCGCCATCAATTTTGTCATCGCCCTCTGCAATTTCTAAAACAATTTTGTTCTTTTTATTGTCTTGCAAATCTAAATCGCCACGAATTCTCATTCTTAATTCATAATCTCTGCCTTCAATGGTAATTTTGCTTTTGCCCATATCGCCAATTTTATCGCCAAGCAAGCCACTAAGCGCAGAACCTAATAAATCGTTAATAGCAAACTCTCTTTTTACATCGTTAGAAAGTTTTAGTTGCAACTCTAAATTTAAGTTAGTTAAGCTAAATTCTTCAGCGTTAATTAATTCTGGGAAATCAATAACCAACGCATTGTTAGAAACTGGGGTTACAACAGTGCCAGCGTCAACGTTAACGCCCTCTTGTTTGTAGTATAAAGAGCCATTAGCGTAGCAATCCACGCCGTTAATTATATCGGTTACATAGGTCAATTTTGCGTCGTGTTCTGGGAAAACAAGACCGCCAATATATGCCAAAGTAACTTTTTTGTCGCCAAAAAGCCTGCCTAAAACGCCATCAATTAATATTCCAATATCGCCTTTTTTGATAAAGCCAACTTTATCGCCAATAAGACCTTCTAACAAACCTGGGACCATAGGTAACAAACTTTTAACAGTTTCAAATAAAGTGCCAATCGTAAGAGGAGCAACAACCGTCTTTTGACTGCCTGAAACTGACATATTACCATCGCCAATTAACAAACCTAAAATCATTGGCAAAATGCCTTCGATAGTGGTAACTAAACCACCAATTTTGACATCTAAACCAGTGCTTTTGATAATCTCGTTAATTTTAACTAAATCAAATTCTTTAATTTCAACCGCAGGATAAGCATCTACGCCACAATCTACAATCATTTTGCCGTTTTTGTAATATGCGCCAAAAAGTAAATTGTTTTGGATAGTATCACGAACTTCCCAAAGTAAATTGCCGCCTCCGTTTTCAACAGATGCAAAATCGATGCAAGATTTTAAAATAAAACGAACACCGCCTTTAGCTTTGTCGCCCGCATCAACGTTGATTACAGTGTCAAGGTCCAAGTTTAAGTACCTCTTTTCTGAATCTTTAGCAGAAGCATTTTTTATGGAATTGATTAACAATCCATAAACATCTGCAGACTTGAAATTGCTTTCGCCTTCCTGTGGTGGTTCAGGTTTTGGATCCTTGTTAAACCAATCACACGATACCAACCCAAAAACAGCCGTAAACATGACTATTAATGTAACGAAAATAAGACCTAGTTTTTTTGTCGCTCTCATATTTCTATAATCCTCCCAGTGGATAACTCTACTACCATTATATATATATAATATAAATGTGTCAATACTTTTAGAATAATTTAATAACTAGGCAAAATATGGCAATTTTATAACTAACAGTTTGGATTTGACTAAATTTTGACCAAAAAAAGCCCTTTATTTGACCAAAAAACACTAATTTTAGCCAATAAAATAACTAAAAAACTTTGTAAAATTTTTTATTGATGTATAAGTAATACTAATGCACCACATAAGCAATTGTTATGATAAAATTTTATTATTTTTAGCTTTTTTGTGTTTTTTCAAAATTTTGGTGTTAAAAGTAAAAAAAACGCATTTTGTTGAACATTGCGTTTTTCAAATATTTATATTGTTTTAATCGCTTAAAAGTTTTTGTTTTGCTGTGATTTTACTTCTGGTTTTTATGTCTAATTTTTTTTGAGTTGATTTTTTTAAGTTAATTTTTTTAATATCCATCTCTTTGCATTAATTTGTTTAAGTTAAATTTTTTACTTTACTTCTACAAATTGTTTTTTTTGAGTTAATTTTTTAAGGTAAATTTTTTATGTAACTCTTTGCACTAATTTTTTTTAAGATAAACTTTTTTACTTTTCATTTGTACAAATTGATTTTTTGACTTCTATTTTTTAATTTTGTTTAGCTTAAAAGTTGATTTCCGCCAAAAATTCTTTTATTACTGTTGTCATTTCTTTGTTGTTAAAATAGAAATCTGAAACATGCTTTGCGCCTTTAAAACTGTGTAGTTTAGCGTTATTATTTTCCTTCAACAACATTTCGGCATGAGAGTAAGGCACGTAGTTGTCATCATAGTTGTGCAATAAAAGCGTGGGAATTGTAACTTTTGCTATCGCCTTTTTCAAGTTTACACCGCCCAACATTTTGCCCGTAAAACACCAAAACGCAAAAAATAACGCTGGCTTAAACATAGCAATATTAACTTTTAAATCTTCTTTTCCTCTTGTTTTCAAAATTTCCCAAAATGAAGAATAACTGCAATAGGATATTAAAAACTCCAAATCTTTAGCTCCACAGGCAGTAGAAGTTGCTGCGTTTGCCTCCAAACTTGTTGCTTTGCTTTCTATATTTGCTGCACTGCTTTTTATTTCAGCTGTGTTTGCGGTCAAACTTGTTGCGTTGCTTTCTATATTTGTTGCACTGCTTTTTATTTCCGCTATGTTTGCGGTCAAACTTGTTGCGTTGCTGTCTTTGTCTGTTTTGTTTGCCCCGTTAGTTAAACTTGTTGCGTTGCGCATATCTTGCGTTTGTTGAGCTTGTTCCGTTTGTTGATTTTCTTGCTCTTTGCATACTTTACTGGCTGCTAAAATTGAGGTTGCGCCTCCCATAGATTCGCCCATAACTCCAATTTTGCAATTTGGATAATTTTGTTTAAGATAACTTATCCAATTTAAAATATCATCACTTTCTTTAGCGCCATAAGTTAAAAATTTGCCACCAGTTTGCTCGCTTGTACGCAAATTAACCAGTAGGGCATTAATGCCCAATTTTACAAAAAAATCGGCATATTTAATTTGCGAATAATAGCTATCCGTTAACCCGTGTGAAATAATAACAAATTTGTTTGATTGAGCGCTATAAAGATGCGCTGATAAGTTGTATTTGTATCTGCTTTTTATTAAAATCAATTTGTTAGGTATTTTATAAATACCCTCATCTATGCCACGCTTAATTTCCCTTTCATAGATGTGTTGTTGCGTTCGATTAACAGGTTTTAAAACTCTTTTCATCAGGTAAAAAGATATGCCAAAATAAACCGTTAAAAGCGCTAAAAACAAGCCTAAAACGCCCCATATATACGCCATATTAATACTTCTTTTGTGTGTAGAAATCGGATACAAAAACTTTAATTTTTTTGCTTGGCACAGATATTTCCACACCATCTTTATCTTCGCCTTTTATGTCTAAAATGGTAATTGTTGCAATCAAATATTTCATTGATGCATCTGGATTTTTGTCAATGGTAATGGTAATAAAATTGCCTTTTATTTCGTAAACACCAATTTTTTGGTCAAATATTTCTGGCTTTTTAGGGTTTTTTTCGTAACAAACGCCATCTTTTAAAAACATATCATCGGCGGTGTCGTTTTCTATATCTCTAACGTTATACTTGCCTTCGATGGTATTTAAATTTTCTTTAATTTCGCCCATTCGTGAGCCTTCTATTGATGTTGTTTTAAAAATAAACTCTTTGTAATAATTGTACACTTGCTCATTTGTGATTGATTTTATCATATTTTTAATTTGAGAAGCGCTGTAACCCGCTTGCTTTAAATAGGTTTCGTACAGTTTTATAACCTCATCAAACGACTCATCAAAAGCCGTTGCATAAATTATTTTGGAGTCTTTATCATTAGCGTAAGTGCCCTGCAAGGTAAAAATATTTATTATTTCATCTTTTTTGTTTTTGCCATTGTATTCATCAACAAAAGTAAAATTTTTAGTAAATCTTAATGTGCTACCTGTCGCTACAAATTTTGATTCGTTAATATCATAATAATATTGATAATAGTTTTTATCTAAACTAACCGATGTACAACCGCACAAAATGGTTGTTAACATAATTATTATTAGCCCCAAAACTACAACTTTTTTCATAAACTTCCCCTACTTTTTTGCAATATTGTTTTT
>JAVVTM010000124.1:0-4530 GCA_036653655.1 Clostridia bacterium
CTTTGCAAGAAAAGACTTTTTTTTGCCTTCGTCCAATTCATTTTTTCCATTTTTTTCCAAACGGGTTTTTGCTTCTTCGGCAGTTAACCCCTCGGGAGAAGTGGAAAGTTCGGCATAGACGTCATTGAGTTGTTTACTAAAATTGTCCATATGTTCCTCTTATATTTTATTTCCAACAATGTTGGATTGGTTTTAAATTTTTAATACATACTTAAGATAATTTAAATTTGTATTAATAAAAAAAATTTGATGACCCAAAAATAAAAATCAATAACATAATTATAAGCAAAATATTATGTATAATA
This sequence comes from Clostridia bacterium, assembly GCA_036653655.1. GTDB lineage: Bacteria > Bacillota > Clostridia > Christensenellales > UBA3700 > JAVVTM01. Next base: position 306 of record JAVVTM010000124.1, read on the forward strand.
TATGCTTAATCCAATTTAATAATAATAAAGTAATTTGGCAAATTTGTCTACTTAATAAAGTTATTTTTTGGTAATATTATTGTAAAATTTTTTTTACAATAGTTAATGAGCATAATAATTATATATTTATAGCGACAAAAAAGTAAAATTTACGCAAAAAACCAACTAGGCGGAAATAATAAAAGCGCTAAAAATTAGCGCTAAAAAAGTTTTAAAAGGCGTAGCAAAATTTAAATTAAACTACACTAAAGTAGTATCAATTTTTGGCTTATTTGCGTTTATTTTTGCAAAAGCGCGCCTTTGCGCAAATATTAAAAATACAACCAAAATTATGCAAGTTATAAGCCACGAAACAGGGTAGGACATATATAACATAATCAAATTATTGGTTTTTTTAAACACAGTGTAAATCCAAATTATCCTTATTGCGCACACGCCAAAAATAGAAATTAGCATTGGCAACATAGATTTTCCTACGCCACGCATTGCGCCAACCAAAACTTCCATAATACCGCACAAAAAATAGGTTGTGCCAATAATTTTAAGCCGTTCCACGCCATAAGCGATAACGGTAGGGTCGGTATTGTAAAATTTTAGCAACAACGGCGAAGCAAAATACAGCCCACACCCCACAATAAGCCCAATTATTGTGGTTAAAATTAAGGTTTGCATTAACACAAGACTGCAATTTTTTTTGTTATTTGCGCCAAAATTTTGCCCTGTAAAAGTTAAGCACGCTTGCGATATCGCATTCATAGAAATATAGGCAAAACCCTCTAAATTAGCAGCGGAACTGTTGCCAGCCATTGCAATATTGCCCACTGAATTGATTGAAGATTGTATGATAACATTTGACAAGCTAAATATTGTGCTTTGAATGCCAGCAGGCAAGCCAATACGCAAAATAATTAGTAACGCCCTTTTATTTATGCGCAATTTTTTAAATTCTAATTTGCCATAACCGTTACGGCGCATTAAACAAATTACAATAAGAACGGCAGAAATAGCTTGCGAAATTATTGTGGAAAAAGCAACGCCAGCCACGCTCATTTTGAATACTATAACAAAAATTAAGTTTAAAACAACATTGATAATGCCTGAAATAGTTAAAAATATTAAAGGATTTTTTGTATCGCCACAAGCTCGCAAAACAGAACTGCCAAAATTGTAAATTGCATTAAAAGGCAAACCAACAAAGTAAATTTTTAAATAAATGGCAGAAAGTGGCAAAATTGATGCAGGCGTATGCATTAAGTTTAGCAAATACTCGCTAGCAAAAAAGCCAAATATACCAAATAAAATACCGCCAATTAAGCTAATTAGCATGGAGGTGTGCACAATTTTTTCGGCGCCATCACGGTCATTTGCGCCAATCGCCCTTGCAGTTGCCGACAATGCGCCAATAGAAAGCCCAACAAAAACATTGATAATTAAGTTAATTAATGCGCCAGTAGAACCAACCGCCGCCATTGCATCTGCGCTGGCAAACCTGCCAACAACAATAATATCGGCAGCATTATAAAGTAATTGCAAAACGCCCGTTGCAATTAGGGGTAGTGAAAACTTTACAATTTTACCCAACAACGGACGAGAACACATATCTATATCGGTTTTAATTTTTAAAGATTTTGTCATAAATTTAGCTTTCCTCAATCGGTTTTTATCTCGATTGAGGTTAGTATATACTTAATAAATTGCCTTGTCAACAAGCGTTGTACATTTAGTTTTTTTTGTCAAATTTTTGAATATTTGTAACAAAAATATTAGTTAAAAGTAAATGTTCCATTAGAATTAACTGGTTTGCCATTAAAAGTTACATTATTGTAAAGCGTTGTGTTTTTTGATGATGATACAAGCAGTTTTACAAATGTGCCAGTAGGGTATAAATTGCTAGGTTTAACTTTCCATGTTGCGTCAGCTGTAAAATTAACATTAAAACATTCTGCGCAATAAGCGTTGCGCAATATTACATTTTTAAGATTTTTAATTGTAAAACCACCGCCATTAATTGAGCCGGTAAAAAAGATATCCTCTGGCAAGTAATTTTTACCACCAACTGAGTTTGGATAAGTTGTTGTAATTTCGCTAAAATCTATATCATTAGCTAAAATAATGTTTGCGTTTGGTGTGTTTTGTATAACAGACAAAAATTGCTCGGCAGTTTTAACAGTTGTCGTTTTAATTGGAGTTGTACTATTACTAAAAATACTTGTTTCAAAATCATTGGTACGCCTTGTAAACTGTTTAAAAAGTAGTTTGCGGATATTGCCAGAATTTTCTTTAGTTTCAACATTTTTGCTTTTTATATCCTTAGCGTCTAAATCAAAAGCATTTTTGTACATTTCAATTATATTGGTTTTATCCATACCATAAATTTGCATATTGATTAATTTGTCATCAACTGTCTTATACTTGGCTTTTTGCCAAACTTTAGCGTCAAAATTTTGGTCGCCAGTAATTTGTTTCATAGCAAAAATATCGCTGTTATCGTATCTATCAAGTTTAGTTAAAAACTTGCAAAAACCATTTTCATAACCGTACATTCCTAAAAGTTCAAAAGGAAAGCGCTTGTAAGAAAACCAATCGGAAAAACCTTTTGAAGAAAGTGGGGTAGTAAAGAAACTTGTCATAAAAGTTGTTTTATCATATTCATTATAAATTACATCTTGAATGTTTTTATCGCCAATTAAAGCGGGATCACGGTTTATATTTAAGTTGTTATCAATTAAATCATTAAAACTGTTAAGAGCGACTGGTGTTGTTTTGCTTGAAAGCTTTTGCCATAATCCTGTGTAGTGAGAGTCCTCTGCAAGTAGTTCGGTTTGAAAGCTAAGCAATTCACTTTGTAAGCTATAATCATTTAAGGCTTTAATTGCATAAAATTCCAACAAGTCTAGGGTGTACAACGCTTCAAAATAATTGTGGTAATAATTTTGTATTTTTTGCGGAGTATCAATTGAAGATGGCGAAAAGTTTACGGAAAAATCTTTGCCAAAACTTTTTTCCTCAAGCAAATTTAACCCTAAAGTGCCCTCGCCATTAATATCTTGTTCGTACATTCCTGTTGCATAACTCTCATTGCTTGAATTAGTGCGTGGAACGCCACCATTAAAAAAGTAGGAAAATTGCATATGCGTGGTTTCGTGTGTAAAAACCTTTACATTATCAATTAATTGCGCGCTAACATATTTTACAACGGGTTTTGTTGTGTAAGCGTCAACGCCTTCTTTTAGTTTGCTTTTAATACGAATTGCCTGAAAAAAATCTTTTTTAGAAGGCAAATTAGATGATGGCGGTGATATCCAGTCATTATAGGTTTGAGAATTTCCCTCATAATAGGAATCAATTTGTAGCCCAAAAGTTTTTAAGGTTTCTTTGCCTTGTTCATTTACATAGCCAAAACTAGAATCATAAAACTGCGCCATTTTGTTTGCAAAATTTTGCAAATTTTCACGAAACGCAGTGGTGTTTTGTTTGTCGTAATTAGGGTAATTGGTGGCTGTGCCAAAACAAATTTGAGAAGGCACGCACATTATGTACAAATCATCGCAATTGGTTGCCAAAAGTGGCAAAAATAATGAAGATTTATAGTGAAACGCATCATACTCTGATTTTAACAAATCCCACGCTTGATAAGTTATTCCGTTTAATTTTTGTGTTGTAGCCTCAACAATAACGCCCTTAAAGTATTCCTTTAACCAAACATTGTAATCGGTTCTGTTTAAAAGCACATTGATATATTTTTCGATAAATTCATTTACCGTGTTGCTATTTTTAAATACTTCTGAGTTGTTTTTTATTATTGGCGCAATAGAATCAAAAAAGTAACTTCCTGTGTAATTGCTTTTTCTATCTGCATTTTCGCTATTAAAAAAATTGTCCGTAAGTTTTGTTGCAACGCTTTCGTTGCGTGCGCTATATTTAAAAAACAATTCATCTGCAATAGTAACACCGCCAATTTCAAAACCGTACCATTTGTAAAAATAGGTGTATGTAAGCAGATATTTGTTAAATTCAGCGTCAATTTGTTGTTCTATTATTTTTTCTGCAACAGCATCATTTTGATGGCTGTATAGGTGAGTAATAAATTTTGAGGCAACAACTTCTGCATTTTCTTGGATTTTTTTATATGCGTCATCTAAAAGATAGTAATCTGAATCTAAATAATCTTCAAAATATTTGTAGGTTTTTTTATCAATACTTCTTCCTCCAATTTGCTCTAGTA